>DAIQOU010000100.1:0-11969 GCA_036787725.1 Bacteroidales bacterium | reverse complement strand
TGCTCAACACACGGATTTGACATTGGGGGTTATAGTATCCGCTTTATTGTTTTTGTAACAGGCATTCTATCGAATGTTTTTTTGAATATTTCCAAATTTCAAGATACTTATTGGGTTCTTTTGCAGATTTGAACCTCTTGAGGCTTATCGCTCGAAGGGCTTTATGACACTTGCCGGACGCGCCTCAACCGGTGATATTGTGCCGTATTTTTGAAACTTGAGGAAGACGGACGGGATTATGCCCGGGATTTCGATTCTATTATGTTTAATTGCACTAATAATGTTCGGTCATAATATGCTGTTATTCTTTGATCTTTTTTAATCCGGTCCGTATCTTTTAATTAATTACTCTTGATCCGGGTATAGATTGGTCTTGATCTGCGGACCAAGAGGTCAAGATCATTTTATGCTTCGATAAAGCATTATTTTTAGACACTTAAATGATCTTTTTGCTTAAAAGAAGTGGGCTGTATTGCTTTTAAGAGTGAATAAATAACGGATTGGATGAGGACCTATTTATCTTTCGTCAAAAAAATGCATGAGATGTTCTTTGTAACTTCCTCCGATAGGTAATTTTTGTCCTCCGATGTGAAGAATATTTTTATCGATCAACTCTATATGGTTGACAGATACAATATAAGACTTATGTATTCTTATAAACCGGTTGGAAGGCAGTTTTTCTTCCAAGTCTTTTAACGAAGAGAGTGTCGTAATTCGTTGTTTGGTAGTATGGAAAGTAACATATTCACGTTGTCCTTCAATATACACCAAATCAGCATGATTTATCTTGTAGAGCTTATATCCGCTTTTTACAATGATGCTGCTGTTTTCCCGGGTTTCGGAGAAATGTTCCGGGATGCTCATAACAGACTTGGGTGTATTATCACTTCCTCTTCTTTCGATCACTTTATTGATTGCCTGTAAAAAGCGGGGAAAAGCGATCGGTTTGAGCAGATAATCGATAATATCCAGTTCATAACTTTCCACTGCATATTCCGAATAGGCGGTAGTAAATATTACGGAAGGAGGATTTTTAAGACTGCGTGCAAACTCCAATCCGGTAATTTCCGGCATTTGGATATCGGATAACATGATGTCGACTTTCTCTTTTCGTAAGACATCCATTGCTTCAAATACATTGGCTGCCGTTCCTTTCAATTCGAGAAAAGGTAATTTTGAAACGTACTCCGACAATAATTTGCGTGCATGATATTCATCATCAAGTATAAGGACTTTAAACGTCTCGGTCATATTTCTTGTTTTGTAATATTTATAATTGGATGGATAATTCTACTTTGAATGAATCCGGATTATTAAAGATTTCCAACAGATGATTGTTTCCGTAATAGAGTTGCAGCCTTCTCTTTACATTTTCAATACCTATCCCATGCCTTTTCGAAACAGTCTTATTCTTAATTAATGGTTGACTGTTTTCGGCAACAAAGTATATCCGGTTCTTATTTACTTCCAAAAAAATATGTATATAGCTGTTCTTATCTACTTCCAGCGGTGTATGCTTAAAACAATTTTCTACCAGTGGTTGTAAAAGCATCGGAGGAACCGAAATTTTGGTATAGTTTTCCATATTATATGTAAAAGTTATATTCTTGTCGTTTTCAAAACGAAGTTTCTGGAAATCGATAAAATTCTCGATATATTCAATTTCTTTCGATAATAAGGTCAGTTCGGTTTCACAGTCCTCCATTACATAACGCATCATTTGTGCCAGTTTTAATACATATCCGGAAGTATATTCGTCTTTGAAATAAGTCATGGAGTAAATATTATTCAACGCATTAAATATAAAATGAGAGTTGATTTGTGATTTGAGTACCCGGGCTTCAAGTAACTTTTTTTCAGATAACAATTTCGCTTTTTGCTTGGCATCTTCTGCCGTTTTTCGAGAAAAGAAGATGATATTAGACATACTGTATGTCAGCATATGAATGGTAACGTATCTCGATATCGAAAAAACAAACTTCATTTCATACTCCGGTTCTATGATAACGTCTCGAAGCATATAAACTTCAAAACGAGCACAGATATTGGCAAATAATATGATCAACAGGAATGATGAAATAAAATAAAAGATCTTCTTTCCTCTTATCAACAGTTTGGGGATGAGAATAATATAAGTCGTATAATATATGATTAATAAACAGATAAAATTAAGAGTTCCCATTTTGAGCGACCAATCGACACTTATCCACAGGTTCTGTATAAGTCCGATGATATAAATAATCCCCCAGATAAGGATGGATTGAAGAGCAGATGATGAACGTATATAATTGTAAGTTTTAATCATTGAATAAGTGCTTGATGGTAAAATCTGATTTAAATGTAGCAATAATCGGCACAACAAAGCAAATAAATTCAATCAATAGCTTTGAATTTTCTACCAATTTATTAAAAACGTCAATGAATGTTTATTGGAGCCGATTTTTCCGTACCAAATCGGGAGATTGAGGGTTTCCGCGTAGTTCATGCAGATAGTTTGGAACTTCATTGAATTTTTTTTGAGAAGTGGAGATACTTCCTGAATTTCGCCTCCGAAAATAAGCGTACTTATAGTTTTAATTGATAAAATAATGGAAAATGTTAAAACAATGAATATGAAAGGAGTGAATGTCGATTCGTTAATCGGACATGTTTTTAAGTTATGGCTGAGGACTAAAAAACAAATATTGGACGAGTTCGGCCTTACCGGACCTCAATATGAAGTACTGTCTGCCATCCGTTATCTGAATAATTACAGAAAAGAAATTATCCAGATAGACTTATCGGAAGAAACGGGAATAGACCCGATGACAATTTCAACTATCCTGCGCAATCTCGAGAAAAATGGTATGATTACCCGTTCAAGAGGAATTGTAAACACACGGGTAATATACATCGAACTCACCGAAAAAGGAAACGATCTTTATGATATGGCATCTTCTAAAATGTCGTCATGCTGCAACGATTTGTATCGTAATATTGACGAACAGAATCTTACCGGTCAACTATTAGTGCTCTCGAATGAATTGAATAAACTAACTATTTAATATGGCATGAAACCCGCCCGCAAAAGTGGCATTAAAGAGTATAAACAGGATGCGGGTTCCATAGTTTCTTAAAAAAACAATTTAATCATATGAAAACAAGAATGATTTTTAGCGGGGCAATAGCACTGTTAGGGCTTGCCTCATGCGGTAACAGTAATCAGACCGATTCCGAGACAGCTGCCCGGGAGTATCCCGTGATGGAGATGTCGAGACAAGAAGCAAATATGCAAACGGTATATCCGGCAACTATTAAAGGACAAGAGGATATTGAAGTAAAGCCTCGTGTCGACGGTTATATTGAAGCAATATATGTTGATGAAGGATCTGCTGTCAAAGCAGGTCAGGCGCTTTTTAAGATTAATTCTCCGGCCTCCGAACAGTCATTAACTTCTGCCGAAGCTGCCGTAAACAGTGAGAAGGCAAGAGTAAATACGGCAAAAGTAGATGTGGAACGTTATCGTCCTTTGGCCGAAAAAGGGATTGTCAGCGAAGTACAATTGCAGACTTATCAAAATGCTTATGAGACGGCATTGGCCTCATTGCAGCAAGCGGAAGCTACCCTTAAAAATGCACGGGCAACCATGAGCTGGACTACCGTAACCAGTCCCGTCGACGGAGCAGTAGGATCTATACCTTATCGGAAAGGCAGTTTGGTCAACAGCACAAATACATTGACTACCATAGCCAATACGGGAAATGTATATGCCTATTTTTCACTGAACGAACGAAAATTAATGGACTTTCTCGAGGGAATAGAAGGAGAGTCGCAATCCGAAAAAATAAAAAATATGCCTCCCGTTTCATTAATCCTTGCCGACGGTTCGGAATACGGAGAAAAAGGGCGGATAGAAACCATAACGGGAACGGTAGATATAACCACGGGTTCAGCCAATTTCCGTGCCGAGTTCCCTAATAAATCGGGTAAACTGAGGAGTGGAACAAGCGGTAAAATAATTATTCCGAAAATGTTGGAAGATGTGTATGTCATCCCTCAGAAGGCAACCTTCAGCTTGCAGGATAAGGTGTTGGTATATAAGTTGGCAGGAGATTCGGTGACTCAACAGATCATATCGGTCCAATCCATGCCGAACGGACAGGAATATGCTGTAACCGGCGGATTGTCGGATGGAGACAAAATAGTATCCGATGGCGTTGCCACTCTTAGGAACGGAATGAAGATCGCGGTCAACAAATTATGAATTATAGATTATGAATTATTATTAATAACGAACATGAATTATGACTTATTATTTTTCTTCGTTGTTAGTATAATACTTCGTATAATTTTCAAAAGTATACCGGCTTCTGTAGTCAACGATAAGGAATCTTCCATATTAATATAGCCGGTTGCTGTTAATAATTCAATCCAATATAATGATTCATCGCATTCTTTTTGAGCAATAGACAATTTGTGTATAAAGTCTGCCGAACTTTGAGCATTAAGAGCCTCTCGGGTATCAGCTCCTATAGATATACCTGAACGAAGCAACTGTTTGCTCATAACATATTCGTTTTGCCGGTTACTCAGACTTTTATACAGATTGGCAATACGAATAGCAAATGCAAAACTTTTATCCTTGATCGCGTTCTCTTTCATTTCGTCTTGGTATTTGGTGTATAGAACAAAGATAGAGGAATAAAATTTCATAACCCATAATTCATAACCCATAATTCATAACTCATAATTCATAATTAATAAATGATATGTTAAAGACATTTATAGAACGTCCGGTATTATCCACCGTAATATCTATCATTATAGTGGTACTGGGTATCATCGGATTAAATATGTTGCCTATCGAGCAATATCCCGATATCGCACCTCCCACCGTACAGATAGAAGCTTCGTATAGCGGAGCGAATGCAGATGTGATCATGAATAGTGTCATCATTCCTATCGAAGAAGCTGTAAACGGTGTAGAAGGAATGACCTATATGACTTCCTCCGCAGAAACAGGTTCTGCCAATATAACGGTATATTTCAAGCAGGGAATCAATCCCGACATGGCTACCGTAAACGTACAGAATCTGGTGAATCAAGCTTCCCCGCTGTTGCCGGCCGAAGTAACGCAGACCGGTGTAACTGTAAGGAAACAACAGACAAGTAATATATTGATGATGTCTTTTGTGTCGGACAATCCCGATTATGATGCCAAATTCTTACAAAATTATGCCAACATTAATATTATTCCCCAGATAAAGCGTGTTTATGGGGTCGGCAATGCTTCTGTGTTCGGAGCTAATGACTATTCGATGCGGGTATGGCTTAAGCCCGATGTAATGGCTTCATACAAAATATCGACAGACGAAGTGATCGGCGCATTGAGAGACCAGAATATCGAGGCAGCCCCCGGTCAGTTGGGCGAGAACAGCAATCAGGCGTTTCAGTATACGTTAAAATATACCGGAAGGTTATCTTCGGTAGAAGAGTTTGAAAATATTATTGTCCGTTCTTCAGAAGGCAAAATAGTGAGGCTCAATGATGTTGCCGAGATAGAGTTGGGCTCGTTAATGTACAGCGTATCTACATTAACCGACGGGAAAGCATCTATTATGATGGCTATCAGCCAAACCGCAGGATCGAATGCTCAGGAAGTGATCCGAAATGTAAAAGCGGAACTGGAGAAGGCAGAAAAAGATTTACCGCCCGGATTGAAGATTACTTATCTTATGGATGTGAGTGACTTCTTGAATGCTTCTATCAATAAGGTAATTACAACGTTGCTTGAAGCATTCTTACTTGTTTTTCTCGTAGTATTCGTATTTCTTCAGAATTTCAGATCTACTCTTATACCGGCTATAGCCGTACCGGTAGCGATTGTCGGAACATTCTTCTTCTTATGGATAATGGGATTTTCCATCAACTTGCTTACTCTGTTCGCGTTGGTACTGGCAATCGGTATAGTGGTCGATGATGCCATTGTCGTCGTGGAGGCGGTGCATGCAGAACTTGAATCCGGGACAAAAGACCCTAAACAGGCAGCTGTTAAGGCCATGGGAGAAATAGCACCCGCCATTATATCTATTACGTTGGTCATGGCTTCGGTGTTTATTCCGGTAAGCTTTATAGAAGGCACAAGCGGCATATTCTATAAACAATTCGGATTGACCTTAGCCGTTGCTATCTTTATTTCGGCAGTAAACGCGTTGACGTTGAGCCCTGCTTTATGTGCTCTTTTCCTGAAACCGCATGAAGAAAACCGGGGGAAGAAAAGTTTCCTGAAAAGATTCTATTATTTCTTCAATATAGGATTTAATGCTGCGACTTCAAAATATAAAAAATCATTGGTCTTTTTAGGGAAAAAAGGACACCGTTGGATTACTGTCGGAATTATATTGGTAAGCTCCGGTATCTTGTTTGGCTTAATGAAAATGCTGCCGACCGGATTCGTGCCTCAAGAAGACAGCGGTGGCGTTATGGGAATGATAACCCTTCCTCCCGGCTCGTCGTTGGAAAGAACCGACTCCATAGTGCAAATTATCAGTGAAATGGTAAATGAAATTCCCGAAGTGAAGAATATAGGGAGTCTTAGCGGAGTAAGTTTTATGAGCGGGATGGGGAGCTCGTACGGGTCTGTTATTATCAAAATGAATCATTGGGATGAACGAAAGATTACAGCCAATGAAATAGCAGCCATTATGACGGAGAAAACAAAATCGATCAATAATGCCACTTTTATGTTTTTCGGTACTCCTACCATTATGGGATTCGGATTGAGTAACGGGGTATCGGTGAACCTGCAAGACAGAACAGGCGGTGATATTTATAAATTTTATGATGTCACCAATGATTTCCTTGCCAAGATGAATCAACGGGAGGAGGTTATGATGGCTATGACAACGTTCAATCCCAATTTTCCCCAAAAACAACTCGAAGCCAATATGGCTAAAATAAAGGAGGCGGGTTTAACTTTGAATGATATAATGGGAACGTTGCAGGCCTACATAGGCAGTCAATATATATCGAATTTCAACTTGTATGGGAAGCAGTTTAGGGTAATGGTGCAGGCGGCACCCGAATATCGGTCGAAATTAGACGATTTAGACGGCTTGTTTGTAAAAACGGCTACCGGAGAAATGGCCCCGGTAACAGAGTTCCTCACCATAACGGATGTTACCGGACCCGAAACCCGTACACGGTTCAATCTGTATTCTTCCATGGAACTGACCATTATTCCGAATTACTACGGAGGATACGGTACCGGAGATGTAATTAAAGCGATTGAAGAAGTGAAAGGACAAGCATTACCGACGGGATATAGCTATGAATTTTCGGGAATGACACGCGAAGAAGCGGAAAGCAGCAGTCAGACCGTTTTGATATTCGGGCTTTGTTTAATATTTGTCTATTTGTTATTGGCAGCCTTATATGAAAGTTACATTTTACCGTTAGCGGTTATTTTCTCGTTGCCGGTCGGATTGGCCGGAGTGTTTATCTTCCTTTCTGCATTCGGATTAAGCCAAGGGATTACCAATAACATTTATGTGCAGATATCGTTGATTATGCTTATCGGACTATTGGCTAAAAATGCAATTCTGATTGTGGAGTATGCCATACAACGTCGTCGGCAGGGAATGAGCATTGTAGATGCGGCGATCAATGGAGCAGTGGCTCGTTTTCGTCCCATTCTGATGACCTCTTTCGCTTTTATTTTCGGTTTGTTGCCGTTGGCTATTTCAACAGGAGCGGGTGCAATCGGTAACCGTTCTATCGGGATCAGTGCCATTGGCGGTATGCTTATCGGTACGCTTATCGGGGTCTTGGTAATCCCTTCTCTTTATATCATATTTCAGTCTATTCAGGATAAATTCAGTAAATCGGGTATGATCAATTCCAATGATGAGTTTATATCCCGGCAAAATCAAAAATAATTATGAGCAACTATAAATATTCAAAGGGAATAATTCTATCGGGACTTTTCATCCTGATAGGATTACCCTCCTGTCAGGTAATGAATCAATACAAGTCGCCCGAACCGGATACGAGGGATCTGTATGGAGAAATGTCGTCTGTCGATACTGCTACCATAGCTACTATTCCTTGGAAGGAATACTTTCAGGATGATTACCTTCCGGCATTGATAGAAGAAGGTATAGAGAATAATTTCGACTTACAAATAGCGTATACCCGTATACAACAGGCTGAAGCCAATTTAAGTATGGCAAAAGCAGCCTATTTCCCGGATGTATCGCTGGTAGGACAAGCAAATCATTCTCGCAGCAGCAACGGAAGTGCCGGGAAAGATGTGTTGGGATATCACTCAACCAATTATTCTCTCGGGATATCTGCAAGCTGGGAACTCGATATTTGGGGAAAACTCAACAGGCAATCCAAAGCACAGTATGCCCGGTTTCTGAACAGCCGGGTTTATAAGAATTTAATTCAAAGTTCATTGATTTCCAATATTGCGACATCCTATTATTCTTTATTGGCATTGGATGAAAAATTGGCTATTACCGTGGAAACGGTAAAGCTGTTGGAAGAAAATGTCGAAACCATGGAAGCTTTGAAAAAAGCAGGCTTGCAAAACGGCGCGGCAGTAGAACAAAGTAAGTCTTTACTTTACAGCACCCAAGCAAGTATTCCGGATTTGGAGAGTCAAATCAGACAAATCGAGAATTCGATATGTACCATGATCGGACGAAAACCGGGTCCTATCGCCCGATCCGTAATGTCTGCTCAGCAATATCCCGGTCACCTTGCGTATGGAATTCCGGTACAAATGCTGGCCAAACGTCCGGACGTCCGGCAGGCGGAGCTTTCTTTTCGTGCTGCATTTGAACTGACTAACGCAGCAAGGGCCAATTTCTATCCGTCGATAGTCCTTAGTTCCGGCTCGATCGGGTACGGAACGGCTAACACGCTATCGAACTTCTTTAAACCGGAAAATATCGTTGCCAATATTATAGGAGGATTGACTCAGCCCCTATTTGCAAAGAAACAGTTGAGCGGGAACCTGAAAATAGCCAAGGCTCAACAACAGGAAGCTTTACTGACATTTGAACAGACGGTATTGCAGGCCGGACAAGAGGTGACGGATATCCTTTTTTCATTTGAGTCTTCGTTGAAAAAGAATGAAACTCGGGAAAAACAAATAGAAGCATGTAAAAACTCGGTTTATTTTACGAAAGAGTTATTGAACGCCGGGGATGCCAATTATACCGAAGTATTGAATGCAGAACAAAACCTGTTGTCTGCTCAACTCAACCGGGTAAATGACAGATTGGAACAATTGCAATGTGCCGTTAATTTATACCGAGCATTAGGAGGCGGGGTGGAATAAGAAAAAAGTGCGAAGGGAGGAAAGCCCTTGTCTGACTTGTACAAAGCAATGAACAAAGAGATTAGTTCGTTTCGTGTAAAAATGAAACATGCCATAGGCAGAGTCAAAATACTTCGTATTGTCAAAGATCGATTTCATCTATATATTATCCCGATGTTTCGCTAAAACCGACAGATGCCAAGATCGTGGGACCGCCGGGATCGATTATCCGCGGACAATCGTTCTTGGGGTTTCTGTAAGCTATCCTTATCGGGAACTCCAAGACCGGTCGATTTATAATTTAAGTTTGACGAAAAAATAAGGAGCCCGACCGGTTCAAGTGAATATGTAGCTAAAGTTTCATCCTCGGGATTGATGACTGCCGGAAGAGTGGGGGAAACATCAGTATCCCTCAGTAACGGAGAAGATACGAAAAAGATTTCCGTTATTGTAGAACCCAAGTATAATTTGTTTCCGGAACCGATAGACAAAATTGCATTTGGAGTGTCCAAACAAAAAGTAAAAGAAATTTTCGGAACTCCCGATTACGAAAACAGTACCGGGATAATGTATAATAATTATCACAAAACTTATGATTATATGTTTTTGTTTGACGGGGATAAATTGGAATCTATGAGTGTGGTAATAGCAACTATGCAACTTCCCGATAATCTTATTGATTTTATGGTGGAAAGGTATGTGATGGTAGAGGCTCAGGGATATAGTTCTGCATACTTAAACGAAAAGGGAGATATGGCTGTAGGGCTTGCTCCTTCAGAAAATTTATCTAATATGTTGATTGTATATTTCCCTTATTCCAATAAAAAATCGACAACAGCTTTGAACTTAAAGGAGAAAATGCTTAGAACATATTCATCTCTGAATAAATAACAGAATTGAATATATACAACAAAAGAGCAACCCGTGAAAGTTGCTCTTTTTTATTGGGCCTTGCTCAACACACACTTCGAATGCCTTTTTCCGACCCGGGTTATTAATTGTGAGTAATTATCTCGCCGGGGGTAAAATTTCGTGGCTTTCACTCATACCAAACTTACAATCCGTAACTCATTCAAAGAACACCGCAGCCTTTTAAGTCAGCTTCATAATTCAGCACATCGGATAACGATAAAAAAGGTTCGGGCAGATAAGACGTCGCCGGCCTTATTCCGGCGGTTGTTCTTCCGATTGGCGCACGATGATCAGCCCGTTCATTACGGTAACGCTTGCATAATTGCAGGGATAAAAACCGGCTTCTTCCAACCAATTACCGCAAAGACGAATCTCGGGAACGATCTTGGGACGGGGTTTGTGCAGCAACTGTGACCGAGATTCGCGGTAGAACGGTTGAATTTTCAGATAACGTACCACAGGCTCTTCGGGTTTGAGCCGGATGTGAATTTCCTCCCGGTAGGGACGAATTACTTTTTTAATGCAGGCAGGTTGTACTGCCCCATTTTGCTTTTCACCTTGAGATCTAGACATTTTATAAAATATTAAAGTGAAGGCGGAAATTAAAAAAACGGTTCCGACCTTTCCCGCTGTCTAACTCCCAAGGGCGATTGCAGGTGCATTAACACTCCGCACGGGGGTATCGAAACCGCATATCATTTATCCGAATATAATAAATATTCGTAATCTATTTGATGAGTTTACCTCACCCTCAGAAAAGTTAGACGACACAAATATAATTGTTTTTTGAGATATTTAAGAATAAAAAGTCTTTCTTCACTTCCTTTATTTTAAAAATTATTCTGTAATTTAGGCGGCAAATAATCGATTTAATTATGAAAACAATTTCTTTATTTGCTTTGGTGCTTTTAACCGGTTGCCTTTCGTTTTTCACCGGTTGCGATGATGACGATTACCTGCCCCTCAAACTTTCTTATCCGGACGAAAACGGCACGTTCGACAATGAAGCCCGTACCCTTTCCATCACTCCGTTCTCTACGGGAACTACTTTAGTGATCAAAGGAGGCGACGGATCTTACCGGATCGATAATAAAAACAAGGAAGTGGTTGCCGTTTCTCAAGAAGGCAATAAGATGGTATTTACTCCAATGGCTGTGGGTTCGGCAACGGTGATCATACAAGATAATTCCGACCGGTCGTACGAATTGTCGGTAGAGGTGAAATACAGCCGCGGTACGTTATCCGTATTTGCTCAACACGCGGTAATAAAAGGCGATAACATCACGGCAGGAGAT
This sequence comes from Bacteroidales bacterium, assembly GCA_036787725.1. Taxonomy (GTDB): domain Bacteria; phylum Bacteroidota; class Bacteroidia; order Bacteroidales; family Azobacteroidaceae; genus DAIQOU01. The sequence goes on along the minus strand of DAIQOU010000100.1, from coordinate 455 downwards.
AAGCAAAAACTCGAAGAAGAAATCCTTAAGTCCATCCCGGTTAAGCCGGGCGGAAAATACATCCTCATATTCTCGAATGAAAATACATCGGAAGGAGAAGTCGAAATATATCCTTCCGAATCGACCGGCCCGGTGAAAGGCACCTTCAAGCGGGAAAGAAAACCGATAGAAGAAGGCCTTTCGTATGAGGAATACACCATCCGAACCGAAAAAAACACTTACACCTATATCTTTACCAATTACAATTCGGGGCTGCGAAGTACGGAAAGAGTCCGCTTGATGTTTGTGGAAGAAGTAACCGACAGGTATAAAGAAAAATATCCAGAACTGGAAAAAGCATATGCCGTTCAGGGACTTATCGGACAATAACGCGGGAGCGGTTGCCGGTGAACACGAAAAACAAAAGAAAATGGGAGCACTTTTTTGTGCTCCCATTTTCTTTTGTTCCCGATGGG
>DAIQOU010000569.1:0-3236 GCA_036787725.1 Bacteroidales bacterium | reverse complement strand
TTTTGTCACTTCTTTTCCGGATTTTACAATATAAATTCCTTTATCCACGGGAATAATGTCTTCTCCGGTTCCCTGTTTACTGTAAACAGTCAACCCTCTTACCGTAAACACCTTCACGGGAAGACCGAAGGCACCTTTAACTACAATATGGTCGCCGGCAGCATATACTTGGACATCCTTTTCGATTTGTTCGATTCCGGAAGATTCGAAATTAATACTTACTTGTTCGGAATAAGCAGACTCTCCGTCCTCATACACTGCTGTCACTTTATAAGTATTAATGCCGTTAACCGGATTTTGATCAATAAACTCCGCTGCAGTTACCGGTTGGGAATTTATCTTTTCATCATTCCGATAAATATTATAACCGATTACCTCAATATCCTGATCTGCCTTAATAAAAGAAATATCATCCAACAAGAACGTTAAATTATTATCGGAGACACAACGAACAGCAAAATATTTTGCTCCTGCCGGAAGATCAAACTCATAAATTGTCCATTCGGTTTCAGCTTCAATAAAATTACCTTGAGATAATTGAACAAAACTTTCAATTGCATTATCCCCGGTTGAATAATAAACAATAAATCGATCCCTGTTGGCTCCCGTTGTCGGAACTCCTTTCGCATAGAAACTGATGGTTTGTGCAGCGCCCGGTAATAACGGAGAAACCAACCAATCATTGTTTACAGTATTATCTGCTGTGGTAAATGAAGCTAGCGATTTAGCTCCCGAATAGGACTCCCAATCACCTAAATTAGCAACTCCGGCTATCCGCGAATTAAACACCTGATATGCCATGGGCGCATTCTTATTAGCATAAGGTACCAAGAAATAATTACCATCTACATAAGTTGCTTTTTTATCTTCATCATATAAAGTCCATTCTCCGATATCCTCAATAATAAAATTAGTATAGGATTCGAAATCTTCCAACACGGGAAGTGAAGTTTTGGGATTGGAAGGAGCTTTCCAAGTCAATTTCACTTCATTATTTATCTCTTCTACTTCCGGTTCGGAAACAGATTCCAACATGGATGCTTGGACTGTTACACTTACAAGATCGGAAACATTGTTTTCGGGTTTCAAATCTCCTTCAAACTTCACTTCACATCTGAATTCGTATGTTTTCCCGGCATCTTCTAACGGAATATTAACAGGACACTCGATAGTTTCCACAGCATTGGATGCCAATGCGGAATAATTTTTATCAACTATTTTTTCATCTCCCTTATAAAGTTCCACACTATAAGCAGATGCAGCCAATGTTCCTGAATTCTTTACCTCGATGGTAAATAAATTGTTTTTTCCGGCAATCACTGTCGAAGGAACTCCAAAAGACCGAACTTTCATATCCTTTTCTTCTTGGTTTTCAATACTGATATTATCGATCATTACATCATAACCCCAACCTTTAGCTATTCCGGTAAAGCCGATTCGCAGGTCTTGAACCCCTTTATATTGCGATAACGGTATCTCGTACAAGGTCCAACCATTGTTATTTTCATTTGCTAAAATGACTACTCCCAAATCTTCAAATGCTTCATTGTCTTTAGATGCAAATAAAGTTAATTCCTCATTATAAGCATATGACGGGACATGATGATAAAACCAAAATTTCAAGATAGGTGAATTAACAGTACTTACATCAATAACAGGAGTTTCGAAACGAGCTTTTATTCCGGAACCGAAATCGGAAGATTTAAATAATCCGAATCCGTTGTCATTATCCTGCGGATCTGCAATCGGGCGAACGGAAGTACTTGAAGGGACCCAAATTCCATTGTATTCATCCAATGATTCGGAATTCCACCCGGTCTTGGTATATTGACCGTCGGCAAACGATTCATTATAAGGCGCAGGATATGCTTTACCAAAACGAACCACTTCGGTTACGGCACTTACTCCTTCTCCTTGAGTATTAATCGGTGTGATAGTATAGGAAACTAAAGATTGATTTTCTTTATCCGGCGTATTATCGGTGTAAGAAGTTCCTTCAACGCCTTCCACTGTTAATAGCCCATCACTGCGAACAATTGTATATTTCAATTGAGACGGATCGACATATCCTCCATGTATCCCTTTTATCGGAGCATCCCATGAAATAACCCCTTCTCCGGTTACATTCTCCAAAGCCAAATTTTCTACTGCAACCGGAATATCGATACCGACATACACGCTATCACTTATTTCCAAGCCGTTCCCTTTTGAATTAGAACAAATAATCCGATAATAGTTCATTCCTTCCAATGCATCCGTATCGGTCCACTCTATTTTCTGACCGACTGACGCCGCAGTATAAGTTTTAACCGGATTTTCTTCTCCTTCTCTAAAAACAGAAACATTTACCGGTTCGGATAAAGAACTACCCCCTATATCGGCTGTCGGAACCCCGAATGATAGATTTGCATTCTTAGCACCGGCCGTACCCGGATTAATAACCAAGTTATTCACCACATCGGGAGTACCGGGCACTGCCAACACCTCAATATTGACATCATCTACTGCAACATATGCATTACTGCTCTCACTGTAAGAATAAAAACCGATATGATATTCACCCGCTGATCCGTTCGGTATAACAATTCGTTTTTTATCCTCTGTATAGGTTGTATTCTTATAACTATTGTAATCGGCCAAAATAACCATATCGGAAGGATCGGCAGAACTTGCATATCCTACTTTCATATTTTCTTGACGCCACGAATTAATAGCCTTAAACTTATAACTCAATGTGTAAGCGGTACCGGATTCCAATTGAATTGCCGGAGAGATCATCCAATCATCCACATCCCCGGAATAAGAACCGGCAGATATGGCACATTGGTTGTCAGAATCATAAGACCAAGTCTGTCCGTCATTATTTCCGTCGGTCAATGTCCATAATTTGAAAGCATCCGATGTTATAAATTCTTCTTTATAAGGAATGGTAAAAGGATCGCCATAAATAACCCCACCCGACAGCAACGAATCTCCTGCAAATGAATCGATGTAAGGGGTTATGGCATACGAATATACCTTCACCAATCCGGAAATAGTTTTATCGATAAAATTAGTTGATGTATAATTGTCCGATAACACCACATTATCCGGATATCTTTTTATAATGTATTTAAGATTAGCTACATCCAAATAACCGTTATTCAGACCCTCTGCCGGAGCATCCCAATCTACTTCAACACCATCGTTCTTCGCTGTCGCGGTAAGACCGGAAACAGCTGTAGGATAATCTTTTC
>DAIQOU010000568.1:0-3238 GCA_036787725.1 Bacteroidales bacterium | reverse complement strand
ATGATCCCAATCTGGCGGATTTAATTTGGTCTGCTTCTTTATTTTTATTGTTGATCGTATTAAGTATTAATATATTTGCAAAAAGTATTGCTCAAAAATGGAAGATTCGATAACCGATACAAATTTGAACAGCTTACTTTCATTCAAAGATGTTTCCATCTCTTATGTTCCCGGGAAGAATGCTGTGGAAGGAGTTAATGCCGATATTCCCGCTCACTCCATTACAGCGATTATGGGACCGTCCGGATGCGGTAAGAGCACCCTGTTAAGGGCCGTAAACCGAATGCATGAATTATATCCCGACATTCAAACCAAGGGTAATATTCTCTTAAAAGGAGAAAATATTTTCGACATGGATGCCACCAAGGTGCGCCGGTTGGCCGGAATGGTCTTTCAACGTCCCAATCCTTTTCCGACCATGAGCATTTACGACAACGTATTAGCCGGGTATAAATTAAACAACATCAAACTGAAAAAAAGCCGGAAAGATGAAATGGTGGAAACCGAATTGAGAAAGGTCGGTTTATGGGAGGAAGTAAAAGATTCCATGACTAAAAAAGGTTCATTTCTTTCGGGAGGACAGCAACAACGGCTTTGTATCGCCCGTGCCTTGGCGCTGAAACCGGAATTGCTGCTGATGGACGAACCGACTTCCGCACTGGACCCGATTGCTACCAACCGGATAGAAGAATTGATTCTGGAACTTAAAAAACAATATACAATTATTATTGTAACTCATAATATGTCGCAAGCAGCCCGTATTTCCGATAATTCCATGTTTATGTATTTGGGAAATCTGGTGGAATACGGTCCGACACGACAAATGTTTACTAAACCGAAAGATAAACGGACCGAAGATTACCTCACCGGAACTTTCGGATAATGACAAACGGTATGACAACTATAAAGTTAAAACAACTCCGGCTCTTATTAAATGATTTTGAACTGATGTCCAAAACAGTTTTCACTCAACTTCAGATTGTTAGCAAACTGCTGGAAGACAATACGGTCGAACCGCTGTATGAAGAAGCGGAAGCGAATGAGATCATGCTGGATCGACTGGAAGTGAAGATCCGGGAAGAAGTTCTTTTTTCAATCTTCAAATTTAATCCGCTGGCAGCCGACTTGAGAAAAATCATTTCCCATCAGGATGTTACCGCCAACCTGGAGAGAATCGGCGATTTATTGCTTAATATTATTCATTTCTTGAAAAGAGTGAATATTACGGCTTCCGATTTCCGGAAAGAAAAAAAGATAATAGATACCATGCATGTAAGCGTCAGCGAAATGGTACGGAATGCCGTTTTTTCTTTTTCCAATGAAGACAGCATTATAGCCTATGAAGTGATAAAAGAGGATGATAAAATTGACGAGTTGTTTCACTTGACGGAAAAATCATTACCGGAATCTTTCTCCGGCAAACAAATGAATAAGGAAGATATACTTAACCTAATTACAATCAATGCTATAGCTTACAACTTGGAACGCATCGGAGACAGTGCAACCAACATTGCCGAAGCTACTGTATTTCTGATTGAAGGAAAGGACATACGACATGCAAACAGATAATGACAACCTCTCTATTTTGGTTGTGGATGACGAACCGGATATTTGCGATATCTTGCAATTCAATCTTGAAAATGAAGGGTATGCGGTAGAATCGGTAACTTCCGCAGAAGAAGCATTGGAAAAAATGAAAGGAGACTACCACCTGATTTTGTTGGACGTCATGATGGGAGGCATGTCCGGATTCAAGTTGGCCGACCGGTTACGCAAATCGGGAAACGAAGTTCCCATTATCTTTTTAACAGCCAAAAACACGGAAAACGATATGCTTACCGGCTTTTCGCTGGGAGCCGACGATTATATTGCCAAACCCTTTTCCATTAAAGAAGTGATTGCCCGGGTGAGAAGCGTATTGAGAAGGACATTGACAACCGATCCGGTCGTTTCGCCTTCAGATCTGCTGAAGATAGAAGGACTGTCCGTCGGATTGTCTTCCAAAACGGTTACTGTCGACAGTCAACCGGTAGAACTCACCAAAACGGAATTCAATATATTGGTTTTACTGGTTCAACATCCGGGACGGGTATTTTCCCGTACCAACATATTGGATAATGTTTGGCCGGGAGACGGAATCGTATTGGAAAGGACGGTAGATGTCCATATTGCCCGGTTAAGAAAAAAGATCGGCCGGTATGGAGATTATATTGTGAATCGTACGGGTCACGGATATTGTTTTTATTTGCATCCGTAAATAAAGAACCAAGTTCATTTGCATAATATAAATTAGTAATGAAATTATCATACAAACAAAAGTTATTCGGGTCTTTTTTTATTCTGTTCGCCTTGTTTTCCATCTGTGTTATTTTCTTGGAACGCAACCGGGAAAAACGATTTCGAACAGAAATCATGGAGGCTAAACTGGACGGATACACGGAAATTATTCAAGCTTACCTCAATCATACCGATATCACTTCCGGAGAATCGATCGATTTGAAATATTTACAGGATATTTTACCGCAAGATATACGAATCACCCTCATTAACGAAGACGGAAAAGTGTTGTATGATAATGATATCACGGATACGGAAAACCTGGACAACCATTTGGATCGGCCGGAAATAAAAGCTTCCTTATATCAATCCTTTGGAACCAATATACGAACATCCGGATCCAATAACCGGGAGTATTTATATTATGCAAGACATATTACACCTCATTTTATACGGGTAGCTCTTCCGTATAATATTCATACCAAGAGTTTATTGAAACCGGATAATTACTTTTTATACTTGGTATCGGGCTTGTTCTTGGTCTTTTTGATATTACTCAACTATGTTTCGGGACGATTCGGACAATCCATTACCCGGCTGAATGACCTTACGACCCGAATTAAAGAAGACAAACCGGTACCGGAAGAAGTTCATTTTCCGGATGACGAACTGGGTGAGATCGGCAGTAAATTGGTTGATATTCTGGGCCAGAAAGAACTGAGTAAACAACAAACCGAGATAGAACGGGAAAAACTGATCCGGCATATCCAATACTCGGGAGAAGGATTGGGAATTTTTGATTCCGGTTATCGGGAAGTCTACACCAATACTCATTTTATCCGGTATATCAACCTGATCTTAAATAAGTCGATATTTGACCCGGCTTTAATATTCAACGAGGAAGAGTTCTCTCCTCTCTCCGACTTCTTGGTTTTAAACACTGGCCTTTTGATCTTGTTTA
>DAIQOU010000099.1:0-11994 GCA_036787725.1 Bacteroidales bacterium | reverse complement strand
CCGAAAGAAGGAACTTCTGCCCGGAAAGAGATAGTTACCTCCCCGGCTTGATTGACGACTTTATGCGGAATCGGTTGATTCCGGGTATTACAGAGCTCAAAATCTTCTCCGGCAAACGCATCCGGCGGTATAGTCACGGTAACGAGCTCTTTTCTCCGTACGCCCAGGGTATTGTATACTCGTATAAATCCCCTTTCCGAACCGGGAACGGTTTTCCGGTCGAACGCGGCAAGAGCCTCCCGAATTATTTCGGAGGAAAGGATATCGGTATGTTCGGTCCAGACCTTAATTTCATCCGCCCAAGTGCGATCTTTATAGAGTCGGTTATAGGGCACTATCCACGAATCGTGATGCTGTGCCATCATCAACGTACGCCAAGCATCATCCAATACAGGTTGAGAGTAACGGTAATCATTCTCCAGGTGAGCCAAGACGGCTATCTTTTCGGCCGTAACCACCCGGTTCTCGGAGGTACGTACCTGTTGTGCAATTTTTTGGAGTACCTGACTGCCCCACATCAAGCTGACAAGGAAGTCTTCCTGGGTATAATGTCTGCTGTCGTCTGTTTTTCCTATTGAAATGTTTTCGATGTATTCTTTCCATGTTACATACACGGAATTGTTCTTTATACTGTCTCCCGTACCCAACCAGGGACCGTTATTCCAACCGGCATCCTGAAAGCACATGCCCACAGGATGTTTTATTCCGTCCCGGAAACAAGCTTGGAGATACTCCTCGGAGTTTGCCCAAGCGTTGGTTTGCCAAGTCGAATTACTTTCCAATTCCTCGCAAGCATACCGCGGTACGGTCAATATGGATGTTCCGTCGGGACCGATCCAATTCACCAACTCACCGCCGTAAGCACGGGTATATCCTCCCCAACAAGTATTGGGGTTTTTCAGAACGGCATACTTAAAGCCGAATTGTTTTAATAGTTGAGGTAAGCAACCGGTGAAGCACGGTTCTTCTGCCGAATAAGCAGTAAAACCGACTTCGGGAAAATGCTCCTTTATTTTTTTTATACCATATTCGAATTGACGGATGATACTTTCACCCGAAATATTATATCCGTAGGGCTGGGCATAAGTAGGATTGGTGAATTCAATCCGGTTGTCCGCTACGATCTCTTTAAAATCCCGGTAATCCCGGGGAGTTCTTACCCGTACCGTATCCCATGTTTCGGGTTCTATCTCCAAACAGATTTTCCACTCGGGATATTGCCGGAACTTATCTATTATAAACCGGGTTTTCCATTCGACGGGGTAATGACCGTAAATACCTCCATGGTAACCGTCTGTAAAATAAACCTGTTGGGAGTAAGAACACAAACAAATAAGATTTAATAATAATGTGATATATATTATTCGCATGGGCAGGAATGGATAGAATGTTAGAATGAATGAGTTTTACCGGAAGAAAGAGGCACCGGGTCTTTGCTTTTATAAAAGTTTATACAACCCGGTATCCCCTGTTTGCCATTTACCAACCCGGATTCTGTTTAAGATTCGGATTCGTTGTGATCTCGGCATACGGGAACGGCCACAACATAAGCCGGTCATCCCATTTGCCTTTACCCTGCATGGGGTCGTAAGTAACATCATAGTTACTCAAATCCCAAGGATCGGTTGGGCGGGGAGCACTTATATTCTTAAACCCGCTGAGCCAGGCAAACTCCGTTCCCCAATAATCACCTACACCATTCTCTGTTGCATCGAGAATGAAATTCTTATAATCTCCCCAGCGAATTAAGTCCACATAACGGTCGCAATCTTCCAACATCAATTCGAAACGACGTTCCGCTTTAATTCCATAAGTTGAATTGTTCATATCCAGGGAAGGTGCATTATCCAAGCCGGCACGCGAACGGACCATATTCAGCGCCTGCAAACCGGAAATGTTTGCGGTACCTTCCGAACCGGACACACATACGGCTTCGGCATAATAAAGTAATAGATTGGAATACCTCAGCAACGGAAAATTCGTTCGGTTTCCATGACTTTGTCCGGATGCAAAACGGTCTTCATTCACATCATCAACGAAATTATAATACTTCATACGAAAATACCCTTGGTTGGAAAACAACTTCTTTCCACCCATAATACCACGTACCGAATTATCCAAATACGGGAAATCGTGATAAACCTCATCGAATGTTGCTATAGACATTCTGCGGCGTACGCTGTTCCTGTCGTGTTTGCAGAAAGCCGTACCGAATGTACGGGTCGGATTGATGAATCCCCAACCGTCATCGTGAGTAGAGTTGCCCGGAGCATAAATCTGATCGTTACGCCAACCCATATAAGCCCAGAACCAGAAAGGTTCGGTATTCGTAATCGTATTACCATCGCCGTCCGTATCTATTTCCAGCAGGTATTCATCGCAGAAATCAGCTTCGGCTCGGAAAAGAGTGAGGTATTCATAATTCTCGCTTCCGTCGATCCATACCATACCGGGATTTGTTTTATTGGCTTTATAGTACTCTGTATTCTTCCCGTAAGAACTTTGTCCCAACGTAGCTGTTTTTGTCCAGAGCGCATACTTATTCGAATTGATCACCTTTGCCAATTCCGTTTTAGCATTCTCGTAATCGTTCTGCCACATATATCCTTGGCCCTTAAATGCATAACAAGCTTCGGCCGTCCAGCGGCCCCCGATCGGACGTTGTCCGCCCAACCCGTTTTTCGAGGGCAGATCGGCTGCTGCTTCATCAAATTGCTGCATGATCCACTTCCAACTCTCTTCGGGAGGAGTATTACCGGGAGTAAAAGAATAATTAATTCCATCCAACACATGATCTACCAACGGTGCGGAACCCCACAACCGGGTAAGGCGCATCATAGCCCATGCCCGCCATGCTTTGGCTTCAGCAATAACCCGCTTCCGTTCCGTGGAACCGTTATTTAACTTATCCACGATCATGTTACTCTTATATATAATCTTATAGAAACGTTGATACATATCTCTATAAGCACTATTTTCCGAATTATCGATCATCTTGGCCATTTGCTGGTAGTCGCCTCCATCATTTGCATCCGAACCTCCGGGCCAGAAATCGGCTACTTTCACAGCATTGGTAGCCAAGTAATGAATACCCCAATCACCCGTGGTAAGATTCTTTACTTCCACATATACTTCGCCAATCAACTGGCCTGCTGTTTGGTCATTGGCATTCGCATAGGTTTCGTCCACCGGAATTACCCCTTTCTGTACGATGAGAAGGTCATTGTCATTACACGAGCCCAATAGCAGGACCAAGGCTATAGTCAGTAGTGTTATAATATATTTTTTCATTATAGGAATGTTTTAAATTAGAATGAAAGATTAACTCCGAATGTAACAGTCTTTGGGTTGGGATACTCACCATAATCCATACCCATGGCTCCCGTATCATTGATAATACCCTTCATATTGGGAGCTGCCGCACTTACCGCTTCGGGATCCATACCGATGTATTTCGTCACGGTGAAGAAGTTATCGAGCGAAACAAATAAACGAAGTTTCGAAACCATCGCTCTCTTGGTCAATGTCTCGGGCAACGTATAACCCAGTTGCAACTGTTTGATTTTGAAATAGGAACCGCTCGAAAGTTGTAAAGAGGATTTTGGCAATTTATCATCGTTCAGGTCGGGATGCGGGTATTTTGCTCCCGGGCCTTTCACATCCCACGATTCGGTCCAATATTCTTCCGGAAGATTCGCTCCCGGTCTTCCGCGGTTGCTCAGTACCAGTTTACCGCCCCGGCTTCCGCTGCCGAATGCAGTGAAATCAAATCCTTTATAAGCTGCATTTACTGTGATACCGTAAGTAAACTTAGGAATAGCCGAACCAAGAAATACTTTGTCTTTTTCATTGATGACTCCATCTTCAAAAACATCCCTGTATACAGGACTTCCGTCGTCGGGGTTTACACCCAGGTAATCGTATCCGTAATAACTCCATACCGGTTGTCCTTCGTCGAAATACACAAACCCGTTCGAGTAACCGTCTTCGATGCGGGGCGCTCCGCCGAGACTTTTTACTTCATTGTGCAAAGTAGCCAGGTTACCGCTCACTCGATACGAGAAATCATCAATACGGTCCTGCCAGCCCAGTTCGACCTCGAAACCGTAATTCTGTACTTTACCTACATTTCTCCATACTTCGGTAGTACCCGTAGAGAGAGGAGGAGTCATCTTCACCAGTTGTCCGGTGGTATTTTTATTATAATAATCAACAGTTAAGGTAAGACGATCTCTCAAGAAGCGGGCATCGATCCCGAGGTCCACCTGTTTGGATTCTTCCCAATTAAGTGACGGATTGGCCAATACGCTCGAGGGAGAGATCGTATTTACAAGGGTCCCTCCGATAGGATAATAGTTTGGCAAGCTCAAAGATGAAGCATATTTGTATCCACTCAACACATTGATATTCCCATTAATACCATACGAACCGCGAAGTTTCAGGTGAGACATTACATCCCGACTAATATCTTGCATAAAAGCTTCATTGCTGAGTGTCCACCCCACCGATACCGACGGAAAGTAACCCCAACGGGAATCTTCCGAAAGTTTTGACGAGTCGAAAGCATCTGCACGGAAGTTACCCTGTACCATATAACGGTCATCGTATGAATACCCGATACGTCCGAAGTAACTGATTCTTTTCACTTCGTCAATTCGGCCTCCCACTCCGTCATTCGCATCGGAAGATGAATAATCCAAGTAATGGAAATTAGGCGCGCCGTTGGTAAATGTATCTGTCGTGCCCCGGGTATAGTTTCTCCAACTTGCCGAGTAGGCCATCCCTGCCATCGCATATACATTATGCTTTTCAAATGACCGGTTATAGTTGGCAAAGTTTTCCCACTCATAGAAACGATCGGTCACCGTTTCGGCTTCATAGCTGAGTTTTTGCCGTGGTGAAACCGAGAAATAAACCGGAGCTCCGTAATAGGAATAATCTTCGGACCCGAAGCGGTAACCTACACGCGAAGTAAATACAAAGCCTTGAAAAGGTTTGAAATTCAACGAAGTAATACCGCGGAGGTTGAAATCTTTATGCCGGCTGTCTTGGCTGTAATAGTAAGTAAGCGGATTTACCGAATCGGAGCTGTATTGGGGAACGGCTACATAGTCTCCGTTACCGTTCTTCATAAACATTTCGTCGCCATTGGCATTGATCAATGCCTGCATATAAGCCGGGAGGTTATCTTTGCTGTAAAAAGCGGGCGTTAAAGGATCGTAGAAGTAAGGCGAATTGTAGGATTGCTTTCCGATACCGTCTCCCACGCGCGAAAATTCCATGTCTTCAAATGAATTGCTGGTGGTGAATTCAAGCCACGGTTTGATATTGTAGGTAGCATTCAACTGAACCGTAAGCCGCTTCATATAATCCTTATCGCCATAATACATACCGTCATTATTCAAATAAGACGCAGACGCAAACAAAGTACCTTTATCGTTTCCGGTTTCAAAACCGGCCGTATGACGTCGGAAAGATCCTCCGTCTCCATACAGCACATCGGACCAGTCTGTATCGGTAACACCGTCCCATCTCTCCATGGATGTACCGTTTCCGGCTGCTTTATTATAATCCACGTACTGTCGGGCATTCATCATTTTGGGTTTGCGGGCAAGGGAAGTAGCGCCGTAAAGAAAATCATAAAAGATACGACTTTCGCCTTTTGTACCGCTTTTGGTGGTGATAAGTACCACTCCGTTTCCTGCTTCCACCCCATAAATGGCCGCAGAAGCTCCGTCTTTCAGAATCTCCATCGATTCGATATTATTAGGGTCCAGATAGGCTATATCCTTCACTTTCAGCCCATCTACCACATAAAGAGGATCCGATGCACCCGACGAATTGGAACTGATACCACGGATACGGACCGACGGACTGGTTCCCGGTGCAGCCGTACCGCTCATAACCTGTACTCCGGCAGCTTTTCCCTGAAGTGCCTGCTGCACCGTTTCAACAGAACGCGAAGCCAGGGCATCTCCTTTGATGGAAGCAATAGAGCCGGTAACATCGCTCTTTCTCTGAACACCGTAACCGATGACCACTACCTCGTTAAGCAATTGAGCATCTTCCCGGAGAACGATGTGAAGAGAAGTTTGGTTTTCTACCGTTATTTCCTGAGTCTTATAACCCAAAAACGAAATGGAAACTTTCTGACCGGGAGTAACATTATTCAAGGTAAAGGTACCGTCAACCCCGGTTACCGTTCCGTTGGTCGTTCCGACAACCATCACTGTCGTTCCGATAGCAGGTTCACCCGTTTCATCGACCACGGTACCTGTCAGGGTCCGCGTTTGTGCAACAGCTCGACTGCCCCCGAATGGAATAGCAGCAATCATAATCACTGCTATCAAAACTAATTTCAATAAGGCTTGCTTCATAATTAATTTAAGTGTTAATATTAAAAAGATATCTTAATGCAATTCCGGAATGGAAGGCTATGCAAATATACTTCTCCGGTAAGCCGAATAACTACCGGAAGTAAACGGTAAAGTAGATAAAAAAGGATGTGTTTTTTCAATATATCATTGAAAATAAAACGATTATAAAAACCGAGAAGTTATAATTTGGTAAATGAAACAGAATTCGGTTTTAGGAAAAAGAGCCTAATTTCTTCACTTCTTCTTCAAAACGGTCGCTCCCGACAATGGATTTTCCCTTGATTTTACTTTTATAATTATAGATAGTCTGGTTGGAATAGCGAAGAAAAATAGCGATCTGACTTACATCGGTAATCCCCAACCGGATAAGGGCAAAAATACGCAATTCGGTATTGAGCAGATCATTGTCTAACTTATACCTCTCTTCCGGTTTTAATAATGAATTAAACCGGGATACAAAATCGGGATACAACTTCAAAAAAGCCTTGTCAAAGTTGACATACAGCTCCTCCACTTCTTTCTCGAGCGCACGGGATGATGATTTATATAAATCTTCTATTTGTCCGGCTTTTATCTTACGATTGACATTTTTCCGGTATTCATCCAATTTATTAATGTAGACACCGCATTGATTCATAAAATAGCCGATGTATTTTTCTTTGATAAGATTGGCTTCGTCCAGTTTTTGGTTCAAAGCGCGCAGTTTTTCATTCATGGTACGCAAGTTCTGTCTTGCTTTGGATACGATTTTTATTTGCCTGTAATAAAAATATAAAATAACGGCCAGGGCCATAACAAGCAAACTGATTAATATAGCATACGTGCGAAGGTTCCGTTTTTGCTGTTCGATTTTATACAGATACGTTTCTTCGACAATGGATTGAACCCGTGCAATAATGGAGTTCCGGAAGCGGGAGTTATAAAAGATGGCATCATCCAACGCCACTTTTATGTAATTATAAGAACGGTTGATATCTCCTTTTTGATACAGATTGATGGCCAGGGTGAGCAAGGCCTCATTTTCTTTCACGGCAAGCTTGATATCGGTCATAGCAGCCAGAATCAGGTATTTTTCTTCTAAAAACTTATTGCCTGCCAGGTTATTTACCCGTGCGAGTCCCATAGCCATCATGGCATAATCATGGGTATCGGGTTTCTGTTTTTCGAACAACCGGGACAGGATATCGATTGCCTCATCATAATTCGCGCTTTGCTGAAGTTGATGTGCTTTTTCTTTCAGGTAATCATCCGAATCCGGGCTCAACATATTCATTACCGTATCCCGGTATGCCTTTTCACTCTTTATATAATCCGCCGAGATGACAGGGTTATCTATGTATTTGATAAGATTTTCGTTAAACCGAATGCTGTTAAAACAATAAAAGACTTTCAGATCGACAGGAAGTTCTTCGTAATTCAGCCGGCGGAACACATCGGCAGCTTGCATGAACAATCCGGATAAAGAATACATTAATGAGAGGTGCAACAAGCTTTCGTTTCGGTAATCCGTATTTTCTATTTGGCCGGCCAATTCTATGTTTTCGGTAATATAAGTAAGAGCGGAGTCACAAATGAAAGTTTCATAATGCTCCATAATTTCTTTGTTTATCCGATATCTTTCGTCCAACGATTTCGTATGCTGCCTTTTTTTCTTTAAGAGTGTTATTTCCGACTCTTTTTTTGCTGTATATCCCGACCGTTCTGCAATTGTTTGATCGAGTTTTTTCAGCAACAAACTAATTTCGTCTTGTGCGAATGAGGTTGTTGTGATACCAAATAACAGTATAGTCAAGAAGAAAAAAAATTTCATGGGTATTAACATATATTAGGCGGTTATGACCAACTGCAATATTCTCATTGACAGACACTCCGGTCCGACTACCATCCATTGTTCCAACAAAGCGGCCTGTAACCTTCTTTCTTTATCAGCCGTCCTTAAGTTGGCAACATCAACTACCTCCCCGGCCGGCAACGGACCACAAACCGATCTCCTTACACATTCTCAATTTCACTACCGACATCGTGTAATAAAAATGCCGTTTCATCTTTTTGAACCAAGCTGTTGTCCGGTGTCATTCACCCGGCAAAGGTAACAATCTTCCTTATTATTTCTTCAAGAGCACGGCTATTTTCAAAGAAAGATCAAAAAAGATCATTCGCGGATTGACGTTCTGTTCTATATGTCTTTCGGCCAAGGCTAGCTCATCCATAAAATCCGCTACATTCCGTTCGTTGACATACGGAGAAAAATTGACGGAAAAGGCCGCCTCCTTTTTATTTAAGTAATTGATTTCCGGCAATTGAAGCCGGTATATGAAATTTTCTCTTATCAGTCGTTGGGCATAAATAAAGAATGCTTTTTGTCTCTCTCTCCCCAAAGAAGCAAAAAAGTCGGCCTTCGCTTTCATATTCTTGACATCCCGCTTCCAGGAGTTCCGCATAATCTCCACAAATAAATCAAAAAAAACGGAATTGTCTTCTTCTTCGTCCAACGTTCTCAATACTTTCAGATAATTCCCGCCCGCCAAATGGATCAAGGACTTCAAATCATCTTCGTTCAGATTATTGGAACGAGAAACCGCCAATGCCAGTTCTTCATCGGAAATCGGAGGGATATGCATGCGTTGAGCCCGCGATAAAATAGTTCCGATGATTCCTTCCGGTTGCTCGGATACCAATAAAAACACAGTCTTGGCAGGAGGCTCTTCGATCATCTTAAGCAATTTGTTGGCACAAGCTTCATGCATTTTTTCGGGAAGCCAGATAATCATTACTTTATAATCCGACTCATATGTTTTCAGGTTCAGCTTTTTTACTATTTCATTGCTTTCTTTGGCATAAATCATCCCTTGTGCATTCTCTGCCCCGATAAAATTCAACCAAGAAGAAAAATTGAAATAGGCGTTTTCCAACAGGAAACTTCGCCATTCGCTCAGGTAATCGTCGCAAATTTCTTTCTTCTTTTTATCGTTCTTGATAATCGGAAATACAAAATGAAGGTCCGGATGAGCATATTTATTCAGTTTTACACACGCCGGACAAGAACCGCAGGCATCATCTTCTTGCCGGTTCGTACACATCAGATAACGGGCATAAGCCAATGCCAACGGTAAAGTACCTACCCCTTCCG
This sequence comes from Bacteroidales bacterium, assembly GCA_036787725.1. Lineage (GTDB taxonomy): Bacteria > Bacteroidota > Bacteroidia > Bacteroidales > Azobacteroidaceae > DAIQOU01. The sequence continues at coordinate 2,487 of DAIQOU010000099.1, read as the reverse complement.
AACCGGAAATCAACCGGGCATGCGGTATAAATCCTTCCCGAATCGATTGAACCAATCGATTCTTCATTTCGGATTGACCGATTACATCTTTAAAAAACATATAAGGAACGGATAAGCATTGTTTTAATAAATGGCTTGTGCAACTTGTCGTACACTGTCGGTCGCCATTAAAGTATAAAAATGAAGGCTCGGAACTCCCCGACTCAACAACTCCTTACATTGTTGAATGGTCCATTCAATCCCCATCGCTTTCGCTTCTTCATCATTCTTAGCTTTTCTCAATTCGGAGGCAAAAGGCTCGGGAATCTCGGAGCGAAATACACGTGGCAACACATTCAACTGGTTCTTGAAAACAACCGGCTTGATCCCCGGAATGATCGGGACGGTAATGCCTTCCGTCCGACAACGATCTACAAAAGAAAAGTATTTCTCATTATCGAAAAACATCTGAGTAACGGCATACTCGGCGCCCAATTCTATCTTCTTCTTCAGAAATTCAATATCGGAATCCGGATTGGGAGCTTCTTCGTGTTTTTCCGGATAACAGGCCACTCCATAGGAAAAGGGAATATCCGGCTTTTCAAACCGGGAACCGTCTAACGAAATTCCTTTATTGAAATCATTGATCTGCAACTGCAAATCAATGGCATAATTATGACACTCGTCCTCGGGAATATCCTGTTTTGTCAGGCTTTTCACGTCTCCTCGCAGCAACAACAAATCATGTACCCCCAAAAAGTTAAGATCGATCAGTGCATATTCGGTTTCCGCTTTCGTAAACCCTTTACAAATGATATGCGGAACAGCCGTAATCCCGTAACGATGTTGAATTGCCGCCGCAATAGCTACCGTACCGGGACGCCTCCGGATATTTACCTTCTTGGCCAATCCGTCTTCCGTCTCGACATAAATATTTTCGCTGTGATGGGTGGTGATATTAATATATTGAGGGTCAAACTCCCTCAACTTATCGATTATGTTACAAACTTTATGGAAACTATTCCCCTTTAAGGGCGGTAATATTTCGAATGAAAATGCCGGCTTCGGGCTGCTCTTTAACAGTTCTATGACTCTCATTTGGCTTCAATACAAATAAAATTTCCACAAATATAACAATAATAGTAACAAAACATTAACTTTGTGAGGGTTTACAAATCGAAAATATATGGAAAATATCAATTGGTCGGAATTATCTTTCGGTTATATCAAAACCGATTATAATGTAAGATGCGAGTATCGTAACGGGAAATGGGGAGAGTTGGAAATTACCGACTCCGAGATGATTAACCTGCACATGGCTGCTACTTGTTTGCATTACGGACAAGAAAGTTTTGAAGGGTTGAAAGCGTTTAAAGGAAAAGACGGAAAAGTACGCATATTCCGGATGAAAGAGAATGCATTGCGGATGCAATCTTCTTGTCGAGGGATTTTAATGCAGGAATTGCCGGTAGAAATCTTCGAAAAAGCAGTGGTGGAAGCGGTGAAAAAAAACATTCGATTTGTTCCTCCTTACGAGAGCGGAGCTTCTTTATATATTCGTCCGTTGCTGATCGGGATTTCACCTCAAGTAGGAGTAAAACCGGCTACGGATTATTTATTTATGGTATTTGTGACTCCGGTAGGACCTTATTTCAAAGAAGGATTCAAAACTACGGCAGTAGGTATTTTCAGAGGATACGACAGAGTCGCCCCTTTGGGAACGGGAACATATAAGATCGGCGGTAATTATGCAGCCGGACTGGCAGCCGGAGAACGCGCTCATCAAATGGGCTATTCGGCGGTATTATACCTGGATGCCAAAGAAAAGAAATACTTGGACGAATGCGGCCCGGCCAATTTCTTCGGAATAAAAGAGAATACCTATGTGACTCCTTTGTCCGAATCCATTCTGCCTTCCATTACCAACATGAGCTTGATTCAACTGGCCGAAGAAATCGGACTGAAAGTGGAACGACGCGAGGTACCGGTGGAAGAATTATCTACTTTCGAAGAAGCGGGAATGTGCGGAACAGCTGCCGTCATCAGCCCGATCGGACGCATAGATGATGTAGACGAAAAGAAATCTTATTCTTTTTCCAACGACGGAAACCCCGGACCGGTCTCCCTCCGATTGTATAATAAACTGAGAGCAATACAGTATGGAGACGAACCGGATAAATACAATTGGGTAACCGTGATAGAATAAAGTTCGAACACTTTTCTTCGTTACAATATATATTTGTATAAACCAAGCTTATAGTTAGGAATAAGCTTGGTTTATTTTTTTAAGTATCCATTTCAAACAAACCGTCATCTCCTTCTCACCAAGATTATTATGTAAAAAGAGAGAAGGCGCGAAAGGAAGAAAGCGCGAAGGGCTTTGATTCACACAGTCCCGGTGAAATCCGCTTATTAATCGCATGTCCGGCGCAAGCGAAACCTGCGGGAAGAAAGAGACACTCCTCTCCCGCTTCCGACGGTTACGCCTCGCTTCACCGTCGGTTAAAT
>DAIQOU010000567.1:0-3242 GCA_036787725.1 Bacteroidales bacterium | reverse complement strand
TGGAGGAACTTAACAAAAAGAGGGCGGATGTTCGGGAAAATGATATCGTTTTCTCCAAATCTATTAAAGCAGGGAAGAGAATTTATTATCTTGATGTGAAACGAAATAAAAAGGATGAGTTTTTTTTGGCCATTACGGAAAGTAAAAAAGTGAAACAGGAAACCGGAGAATATCCTTTTACTTTTGAAAAACACAAAATCTTTTTGTATAAAGAAGATTTTGATAAGTTTATGGCCGGATTTGAAGAAGTTTTAACTTTTATCAAAGAAAATACAGAGGAGGATACAGAGGAGACGATGGAATTAGATGAAAAAGTGAAGATTATGGATACTGAATTTGATTTGAAACTGGATTTTTAATGTATTGGTAAAAATATTGATAATTTACAATAATTGTTATACCTTTGCGTCCGCTTTTAAATTTCGTGTGATGGGAAATTAGGGAGCAATTTCTAATCTTAATTTTGAGTAACACAAACAAAATGAAAACATTTAAATTAGAAGGTACTGTAAGAGACCAAGTAGGCAAGAGAGCATCCAAACAATGTCGTAATGAAAAACAAATTCCATGTGTATTGTATGGAGGAGAAGAGGTAATCCATTTTTCGGTTGGAAAAGAAAATATTCGTAAATTGGTTTATACTCCCGAGGTTTATATTGTGGATCTGATGGTAGGAGGTAAATCTTATTTATCGGTTATCAAAGACTTACAATTTCATCCGGTTTCGGATCAGTTGCTTCATGCTGATTTTCTGTTCGTATCGGAGAATAAACCTGCTATTATTGAGATTCCGGTAGTCTTGGAAGGTCTTGCGGAAGGAGTAAAGGCCGGGGGTAAACTTACGCTTGAAATGAGAAAATTGAAAGTAAAAGGATTGTATAAAGATTTCCCCGAAAAACTGACAATTAATATCGAGAATTTAGGATTGGGAAAAACAATTCAGGTAGGGCAGTTATCATTTGATAACTTGGAGCTTTTGAATGCCAAAAATAATGTTGTTTGTGCTGTTAAATTGACTCGTGCGGCTAGAGGATTGGCTGCCAAAGGAGGATGATTAAATTAAAATGAAGTATTTAATTGCGGGTTTGGGGAATGTCGGTTCGGAATACCGTGATACCCGCCATAATATAGGTTTTATGATATTGGACGCTTTTGCAGAAGCGTCCAATGTTATTTTTACGGATCGCCGTTACGGTGCAGTAGCAGAAGTAAAGGTGAAAAATAAAATGCTTGTTCTGTTAAAGCCTTCTACTTTTATGAATTTAAGTGGAAATGCGGTCCGGTATTGGTTACAGAAGGAAAATATACCAATCGAAAATTTATTGGTTGTTGTGGATGATTTGGCTTTACCTCTCGGAACGCTTCGATTAAAGACGAAAGGAAGCGATGCCGGCCATAACGGATTAAGACATATTCAGGAGACACTGAATACACAACATTATTCCAGGCTTCGTTTTGGAATAGGAAATGATTTTCCCAAAGGAATGCAGGTCGATTATGTTTTAAGTGATTTTTTCGATGAAGAAAAACCATTGCTTCGGGAGCGAATAGAATTAGCCGGAGAGATTATAAAGAGTTTTTGTTTGGCAGGTGTTAATAATACAATGAACAGTTATAATAATAAATGATAATGGAAGAAGTTCGTATTGATAAATGGATGTGGGCTACACGGATATTTAAGACCCGGACAATAGCAATGGAAGCTTGCAAAAAAAATCGAATAGCAGTAAATAATGTTCCGGTTAAACCTTCGCGTACCGTTAAAATAGGAGATATAATTCAAGTTAAAAAACCTCCGATTACTTACTCATTTAAAGTCTTGGCTCTTGCCGAAAAAAGAATGGGAGCCAAATTGGTCAGTAATTATTTGGAAAATATTACTCCTCCGGAACAGTATGAAATATTGGAATTAAATAAAATAAACGGATTTATAGATCGAGCAAAAGGGACGGGAAGACCTACCAAAAAAGATCGAAGAGAACTGGATGATTTCCAAACTCCGACTTTTTTTGATGATTTTGATTTTGACTTTGATTTTGAAGGAGAAGATTGAATCAGGGAGTTAATTTTACAATTATCCCTTCTCTGGCACTTTTTATGGCAGCTTCAAGAATCTCAATTACAATGAGATTGTTTTCTAAGGAAGCCAAATCGTTTTTTTGTATTTTAATTTCTCCTCTCACGGCTGCTTTCAGGTAATAAAAAGAATCATTATAGGGGTAAGATAATTCTTGAGAAACGAGTTTTTCCTCTTTACCGGTTGTATTGATGCGTAAATCGGTACGATTATCTTGATAAATATATCCTTTATCTCCATATATATGCATATCTTTTCTGTTGAACGGCCAATTCCAGGATGCCATAATAATGACAGTCATATCCGGGTATTCCAATAGAATGGTTGCATCATCATCAACGTTGGGGTATAAGTGCGGTTTGTGTTGTTTCAGTGAAGCATAAATACTTAAGGGTTTTTGACCATCCATTAAATAGGTGCTTAAATTGGCTCCGTAACAACCAAAATCAATAACAGCTCCGCCGCCGTTGAGTTTAGGGTCGGTAAGCCAGTCTGTGAATTCGGGACTACAGCCTATTTCAATAGGTCCCCGGTGTCCGTCATATACATTGATTCGGGAAATTTTTCCTATTACTTGTTTGTTTTTAATGAGATTAAAAGCTTCGTAATTAGCCGGATACCATGATGTTTCATAATTGGTAAGGACCAGAATATTATGTTTATGAGCTAATTCGGCAATACGTTTTGCTTGTTGTAGAGTAGTTGCCAGCGGCTTTTCCAGCATTACATGAATACCTCGGGGGGCACACGTCTCTACAACTCGCAGATGATCATAAATACTTTCGTATACAATTACAGCTTCCGGTTTTGTTTTATCAAGCATTTCCGGAAGCTCTTCAAAGAAACGATCCGGATCAACTTTTCCTTTAAATTCTTTTTTATTCCACAGATCTTTGTTTTTTTCAGCAATGCCTACTATTTCAAAATCACCTCGATCCATTCGAGATAATACTTCCCAAATATGTCCGTGAGAAAGGCCGACTACTCCTAATTGTAAAGGTTTCTCATTTTGTCCTTGTAAAGAATGGGCAACTGTGAATGTGAAGAAGATTGTAAAAATAAGTATTCCGGATTTCATAGGTAGAATGTTTAATAAAGAAAAAATAATTTGTTTTTTGTTCAAATATATAGATTCTTTTTCAAGAAAAAACTTTTTGTATTTATT
>DAIQOU010000566.1:0-3255 GCA_036787725.1 Bacteroidales bacterium | reverse complement strand
TATTACGATTGGAGAATAATAAATTGAATACGTTTCCAACGCAACGTAAAATGATCTATGCGTTGAATCGCTACCGGGAAAAGTCTGTGCCGGAGATATCCCGGCAATTGAATCTCAGTCGGCGCACTGTCGAGAATCATTTATTGCTGGGCCGTAAAGCCATGCGAACTTATTTGACTAAGTATGCATGATTCATATAATATACTAATCTATAATCAATTTAAAGAAATGCTTATGAAAAAAGTAAATGAAAATCAAGTAGTCGGAAAAAGGAGAATGAAATCGAAGTATAACAATGAAAAATCTTAAAAGATCAGATGATGAAGAAACCGGATTTGTTAACGGTTGATTTTTTTTCTTTTGTTTTGACTTCGTACGGAAAAGAAACAAAAAACAAAATCAACATCAATGACGTATCACCGGCAAGAACTGCCGATATAACCGTTCTGTCGGGCCACGAAAAGGCGTATTCAATCCGACAAAACCTGTCGGATCCGAGCAATACGGATGTAAAGATCGAATATCCCGATTCGAAAAGAGGGAAAAAAGGTTCTTTTCTCCTTAGAGATTTGTCAAATGAATGTCAATTAATCTAATACAGAATAAATTAAAAATTCTAAATATGAGAAAACAGTTAATATTCGTGGCTGCACTTTGCTTGATGGTAATGTCTCCGGCATATACTGTACATGCAGTCGAAACAACAGAACAAGGAGTAAAACAACAAGGCGGCATATCCGGTAAAGTGGTTGATGATTCCGGAGAGCCGGTTATAGGAGCAAGTATACGTGTTAAGGGAACTCAAATCGGTACCGTTACCGATTTAGATGGCAATTTTACGCTTAATGCAACTTCGGGAAGCATACTCGTCATTTCTTATATTGGCTATAAAACACAGGAAATTACTGCAGACGGGCGTACTTCACTAAACATCACCCTGCAAGAAAATACCGAGTTGCTCGATGAAGTTGTAGTAGTTGCCTACGGACAACAAAAGAAAACAACATTAACAGGATCCGTTACCCAAGTAAAAGGAGATGATGTTTTGAAAGGAAAAGCAACGACATCCGTAGCTGCTGCTTTGCAAGGTGAAATCCCCGGTTTGACAATTACTCGTAAATCTTCTCGGCCGGGTAATGAAGATATTTCCCTTACATTACGGGGAGGTATTTCGGTGAACGATGTAAAACCATTGATTATCATTGATGGTGTACAAGCTTATGATTGGGAACTTTCACAAATCAATCCTTCCGATATTGAAAATATATCGGCATTGAAGGATGCTTCTGCTGCTCTGTATGGTACACGTGCTGCCGGTGGGGTTGTATTGATCACCACGAAACGGGGAAAAGAAGGTAAAGTCAGCGTGAAATACAATGGCAGTGTACACGCTAACATGATAGGCAACCGTTTTCCGGCTGCAAACGGACAAGAATGGGCAACCATGATGTATGAAGCTATAAACAATGACGCCGTAGCCAATGGGGTAAAAAATTGGTGGATTTTTTCTGAAGACCAGTTTAAAAGACTGATGAAAAATGAAGGCTTTGTGGAAGTAATCAATCCGGGTAAAGACCAGAAAATGACACATGTCGATCCTACAGCCGACCAATTCGATGCCGTTTACGGTACTACTTGGGGAACATCCCATAATGTATCGATTAGTGGCGGCAGTGAAAGGGTAAAGTCTATGGTATCGTTGGGTTATGCGAATGATCGTTCTTTGATTGACGTGGCATATGACGGACAAAAGAAATATAATTTTCGTTCCAATCTTGATTTTCAAGCCCATAAAAATGTAAAGGTTGAATTCAATACATCCTACGACAGTCGTACTGTAGAAACTCCTAATCAAGGTGTGGGACAAGGGCTTCAAGACTTCTATGTATTTCCGCTGTACAATGATAAAGGACAGTTCTATGATGCTTTTGGTACGAATAATATCTTAGCGAAACTGATCGAAGGCGGACAAAATAAAAACAAAGAAGAAATTATTCGTATAGGAGGGAGAATTACTGTTGATTTAGACTTTATTACAAAAGGTTTATCTGCTACAGCAAATGCCAATATTCATGATCGTAAAGGGTTGAACAATAAGCGTGCAAAAAGAGTAACCATGTACGATTGGGGAACTCACGAGGATGAAAACGGGAATATAGTAGAAGGAGGCCCTTTGGGAAGAGAGGGCAATATTTACTATCAAACACCATTGAGCCAAACATATCTCGAACGTACCGAGGGAAGAACATTTTATCAAAGCTATGGAGGATTCCTCAACTATGCACGTGAGTTTTATGGACACAACATTACATTAATGGGAGGCCTTACAGCAGAAAAATCAGATGATGAAAGGCTAACTATAAAGCGTAAAAATATGATGAGCAATGACTTGGATAATATTTTGACGGGAGATGCTACAACAACAGAAATCCTAACCAATAATAATCTGAGTTATGCGAATGATTGGGCCTTGGTATCTTTTTTGGGACGTTTAAACTATGATTATAATGGAATTTACCTGTTGGAAGGACAATTCCGCCGTGACGGTTCTTCCAAACTGTCAAAAGAAAACCGTTGGGCTAACTTTGCCGGTGCTTCAGCAGGTATCCGTTTCTCTGAATTTGATTTCATGAAAGAGTGGGGTATTTTCGATAACCTGAAGCTGCGTGGTTCGTATGGAGAAATGGGTTCTTTATCGGGTATTGGCAATTATGACTATATTTCGGGAATCTCTACTGGAACACTCGTTTTCGGACCAAACGGAATGAAGCACAATACGGCTTGGATTAATGGTGTCACTACCGACAAACGCACATGGGAACGGGTAGCATCGACCAATATTGCGGTGGATTTTGGCGTATTGAATAATCGTCTCAACGGTACATTCGAATGGTTCAATCGTCAAAATAAAGGAATGTTGATTGCCATGAATTATCCGCAGGTATTTGGCGCCACAGCACCCAAAACAAATGATGGGCACTTTCGTGCAAGAGGTTGGGAAATCGCATTGAACTGGAACGATAAAATAGGACAGGATTTTAATTACAGAGTAGGATTCACATTAAATGATTCACGTACTAAAGTAACTAAATACAGCGGAGCTATAGCCATAAAGAATGGTACGAATTTACCTAAAGACGGTCAAATTATCGAAGGTAAGCCTATCAATGCGATTTATGTATATAAGACCAACGGATACCTGCAAAATGAAGCGGAGGCAGAAGAATATTATAACAACCATAATGGTAAAGGCTC
>DAIQOU010000565.1:0-3273 GCA_036787725.1 Bacteroidales bacterium | reverse complement strand
AATCTACAATCTGCTCACGAAGGAGGAAAAACAAAAAACTACCGTCCGGACAATCCGGCAAGAATCCGGTCTCGATATTGCAACGCCCTGTCTGCATCTTTCAACCAATCATATTGACCTATCGGATAGTTGTCCTTTAACAATTTCATTTCGTTAGCTATACGTTCTATTTTTCCCAACGAAAAAGCAATTTGTTCTTTCAACCCGGAAGGGTGATATGACTTATCTCTTTTATATATTCTATATCCATAATATGCCATGCATACAGCTTCGTGCAGCTCGGCCGTAAGTAAAGTACGGGTAAAAAGCCTCTCTAACTCCTCGTAATCTTTTACCGATAATATATTCCGGGTTTTCTGTATGTCTGCCAACGCCTCCGATGCCAGTTTTACTCCATACTTTTTTTCGGTCAATATATAATTGCAGTATGTGCTGTCCATTTGTTCGGAAGGATCAATCCATTGCCGGTCCAATACATACTTTGCTTCCGACGACAAGGCCGAATCGTTTGTCTTATACCGAAGAGGTGCTATGTGGTTTATTATATCTTTCCAATAATGAAATTCTCTGTTTATACCATGTTTGATAAAAACAACGGGAGGGTCCATCCACCTGCCCGATACGTGCCGGTTGTAGCTCCATTTATTGAGGTCATAATTCAGAGAAGAATGATCTGCGGTAGAGGTTCCTAAAGTATAAAGAACCGAAGTTACGATATCCAAAGAGTTGCGAAAAGCACTTTTAATCGGTTGTAATGCTTCTTTCCCATACCGTGAAACGATGAATTCGTCATAAACCTGCTCCGACGATATTGTTTTATCTTCGGTCGTTCGTTTCAGGGCATACAACAATATCTCATGAGGGGTTCCCACTATTCCGGTAGTTCCGTACCGGTCGGTTCGACCGGTATATCCTATAATATTGGGTTGATCAATATAATCTTTCCAACGATTCATAACATATTCCGGCCAAGTATTGGCTATAACTCCCTGTCCGTTATATTCATTCCCCGTATCAAACTCTACAATTGCCGGTCGGTTGAATTTTCCGACAAGCGGGTTATTCGGATGTGTCAGAAAAAAGTCGTGAGGAACTTCCTTGATCATCAAAATGACCTTATCATTTTTTATATGACTTACACAGCCTGCAATGGCGGCGTATTCTTCTTTCGAATAGGCAAATGTCCGAATATATAATTTCTTTTTTCGTTCTTCTATTACCACAGCGGCCACAGCATTTACCACAGCGGCCAACTTTTCTTCCGGTTTAAGCATTTTGACCGAATGCTGCTTTTCTGCATAAGCCCCTGTTTCGATAAAGGTCAGAACAATCCCGTCAATTTCAGGTATCAGATCCAACATTTGACGATAATCCTCTTTGTACCATTGCCAAAATTCATCATTATCAAGGTCGATTGTTCCCCCGGGTCCGGTTTTAAACCGATTCGGATAATAGTCTAAAGGATAAAAACTATGGTCCCAGGCTAATACTTCATGAATATTTTCAGCATGTGCCAGGCGGGTGAGATAGTTGACCCGCTCGCATACCGATTTATTTTTCACTTCTCTCAGATCATGTATTATCCGGTGAGACAATTGGAGTTGATTGATATTATACCTCTTTGCTGCTTGTATGGTTTCAACGGCATTATCCATATTATCCGAAAGAATAATCCATCCTCTCACCTCATCGCCGACAGCCATACAATTTACAGAAAATACAATCACTAAGTATGCTGTCAGAAACTTCTTTATAATCATTTTCCTATCTGTTTGCCCTGTTTTTATTCTCTCTTTTTACCGGTCATCCGTTCTGAAAGGTGAAGCCGGAATACCATCTATACCAAACAGGCTTGCTTCTGCATAATTTTTATAAGCATATCTTACGGCTACGGGGTTAGGAACGTCCGGATTCCGAACAGCCAATCTACACGATTTAGTTTCTATTTCGGCTTGTGCCGGATGAAATATCCCGTCTTCTCCCGCAATTTCAAACCCTTTCAATTCAGTCCACATAGGACAAAGTCCCTTAGGCGCATTGTCTACATTAATGTATATTTTATCACCTTGTATTTCCATTGACTTATAAATCGGAGGAGCATAGCCGAATCCTTTTTTACTGTATGTATGTCCCAAGGCCCAATAAGCAAGCCGTTTTCCTACCGTTATTTTGTCTACGGGATGAATAAATACCGGATCTCCGATATCAAGAGTGGTTACCATTCCCGAATTAGGTATATCTTTCATGTTTTGCACTTGAACTTCCCTAAAACGGGCAGCGGAAGTTCCGTTGGCTGCTTCATAATTGAAAGGAGCTATTTGAACAAAATAAAACGGGAAGTCGCCGACCTGCCATTTTGAACGAAGGTCTTTTACAAAAGCGGGCATCAATTCTCTGTAAAGGTCTGCATTATTGCGATTACTTTCGCCTTGATACCAGAGAAATCCCTTGATCGCGAAATCAGTAAGAGGCGCTATTTTTGCATTATACAAAACGCAAGGTGTAGAAGTCGGATTTTTTACGGGTTCTTCATTGTCCAAGATGGATAAATCAATCTCTTTGAAAGGAGTTACAGCTTCGCGACTCATCCACGATTCCACCATCGAACCACCCCAACTTGACACAATAATTCCTACCGGCACTTCAAGAACATCTTGTATGTATTGTGCAAATATATAAGCAACCGCACTTGTGTTGGCAACATTTTCCGATGTATTTTCCAACCAAGTGCCCTTGCAGTCGGATTGAGGTTGTTTACTGAATTGGCGAACCCATTTTCCATCTTCCGAATCGGTAGTATACATTCTGATAGGAGTTTTCACTTTTGCTTTCGCAATGATATCATTGGTTCCTTCCACCGGTTGCCTGTCAAATCCCCGCATCGGCATTTCCATATTCGATTGTCCCGAACAGAACCATACTTCACCAATAAGGATATTCTTCAATATAAGTTTTTCTCCGTCATCAAAAGAGATTTCATAAGGACCTCCGGCAACGGGAGTGAATACGGATAAAATCCATTTTCCTTGTGTGTCCGAATGGACATTATATACTTTTCGGTCCCAAGATGTTGTGATTTCAATTGAAGTATTCGGCTTTGTCTCTCCCCATAATTTGACATTCGACTGTTGTTGCAATACCATATTGTCACTTAATATGGAAGGTAATTTCACTTTAGGGTATACACTGAATGCAAAACAAATAAAACTTATTACTGCGATTAATATTTTTTTGTTCATGATATTAATTGTTTTTCACAAAAGTCCCTCTTTG
>DAIQOU010000564.1:0-3275 GCA_036787725.1 Bacteroidales bacterium | reverse complement strand
TCCGTCTCCAATACAAAGATAGTTATTTGTTTTTTGTATTTGGATAACGAGAAAAAAAAATTTAACTTCGAACATTGATTTTTAGCAAAACAACGTTTAAATGGCAAAAACAAAAATCGTTTTTTATTGTACCAATTGCGGTAACGAATCTCCCAAATGGTTGGGAAAATGCCCTGCTTGCGGGGAGTGGAACACTTACTCAGAAGAAATTGCCGAGAAAACTTCAAAACATATATCTTCTCATCTCAATACAAGTCAATCAACTCCGGTCTTATTGAATGAAATTACCATAGGCAACGAAATCCGAATGGATATGCAGGATGAAGAATTCAACCGGGTATTGGGTGGCGGATTGGTTCCGGGCTCACTGGTTTTAATCGGCGGAGAACCGGGAATCGGCAAATCCACGCTCATTTTGCAAACCGTTCTCCGGTTAAAAGGCTTAACTTCTCTGTATGTTTCCGGTGAAGAAAGTGCCAAACAACTCAAATTGCGCTCCGAACGAATCGGATACGATAATCCCGATTGCTATATATTATGCGAAACTTTATTGGAACAAATATTCATCCATGCCAATAAAGTCAAACCAAATCTGTTAATTATAGATTCGATACAAACCGTATTCTCCGAAAAAATTGATTCTTCGCCCGGAAGCATTTCTCAAGTCCGCGAATGTGCTTCTTCGATTCTTCGATTTGCTAAAGAAACCAATACGCCCGTATTAATAATAGGACATATTAATAAGGAAGGAAGTATTGCCGGGCCCAAAGTATTGGAACATATTGTAGATACGGTACTCCAATTTGAAGGGGATCAACATTACATGTACCGTATCCTGAGAAATATTAAAAACCGTTTCGGAAGCACTTCCGAACTGGGAATTTACGAAATGAAACAAAGCGGGCTGAGGGAAGTGAGCAATCCTTCGGAATTGCTGCTTTCTCAAGATCATGACGGACTCAGCGGGGTAGCCATTGCGGCTGCTGTTGAAGGGATCAGACCGTTTCTGATCGAAACACAAGCGCTGGTGAGTACGGCAGCCTACGGTACTCCCCAACGAAGTACTACGGGGTTTGATATTCGCCGGATGAATATGCTCCTGGCTGTACTCGAAAAAAGAGCCGGATTCAAGTTAATTCAAAAAGATGTATTCCTGAATATTGCCGGCGGACTGAGAGTTAACGATCCGGCCATTGATCTGTCTGTGATAAGCGCCGTCCTTTCTTCCAGCCTGGATGTTCCTATCGACAGAAATACCTGCATGTGCGGAGAAGTCGGACTCTCGGGTGAAATACGCCCTGTAAACCGGGTAGAACAACGGATCATGGAAGCTCAAAAACTGGGTTTCGAAACCATAATAATCCCCAACGGTAACCTGAAAAACATCGATTACCAACACTCAAAAATCAGAATTATACCGGTAAAAAAGGTGGAAGAAGCCTTCCGCCACCTGTTCGGATGATTTCCGTCGGTTATTGATACTCCAACGCTCCTATCAACTCCTTTGCCGAACCGAATCCGTGCCGGTTGAGATAGTCATCAATTCCGGATATCACTTTCTCGGAAATAGCGGGATCTATAAAGTTGCAAGTTCCGATTTGAATGGCGGATGCACCGGCCAACATAAACTCAACCGCATCTTTCCAATCGGCAATCCCTCCCATACCAATGATGGGAATTTTTACCGATTTATAGGTTTGTAAAACCATTCTTAATGCAATCGGCTTTACACAAGGCCCGGAGAGACCTCCCGTAATGGTAGATAAGACCGGCTTTCTTCTTTCGGCATCGATCGCCATACCGAGTAATGTATTAATCAATGAAACAGCATCCGCACCTTCCGCTTCGGCCGTACGCGCTATCTCCGTAATATCCGTCACATTGGGAGACAATTTTACAATAAGCGTCTTTTGATATACTCTTCTGACCGCTTTCACCACTTCGGAAGCTCCGGCACAACTGGTTCCGAAAGCCATTCCTCCCCGCTTTACATTCGGACAGGAAATATTCAACTCGATGGCAGGAATACCCGACAACTCATTTATCTTTTCGGCACAAGCCACATATTCTTCAATCGTAGACCCGCTGACATTCACAATCATATGGGTATCAAAATCGTTGATCTTGGGATAGATCTCCCGGATAAAATAATCTGCTCCTTTGTTTTGAAGTCCTACGGCATTTAGCATTCCGGAAGGAGTTTCAGCCATTCGCGGATAGGGATTTCCCTCTCTCGGATGAATGGTAGTTCCCTTTACAAAAACACCTCCCAACTTGGATATGTCCATAAAATCGGTATATTCCAATCCGTACCCGAAGGTGCCCGAAGCGGTCATCACCGGATTTTTCAAGTGCAATTCCCCGATTGCTACATTTAAATTTGCCATTTCAGTTTCTCTATGTTAATAACAGGCCCTTCCGTACAAACACAAACATGCCCGTCGACCGTATTTTCCACACAACACAAACAAGCTCCGATGCCGCAAGCCATCAGATTTTCGAGAGATACTTCGCAAGGAGTGCCCACCCGTTTTGCATAAGCGGCAACAGCATGCATCATGGGTTCGGGACCGCAAGTATAGATCATATCAAATCGTTCCGAATTCAAAAGAGAATGATGAGTAACAAAGCCTTTCTCGCCGGAAGAACCGTCTTCCGTAGTAGTATATACTTTTCCCAATCGTGCAAAGTCTTCCAACTGCAACAAATCACCGGCAGAACGAGCGCCTAATAAAAAGCGGGGAAAAAATCCTTTTTCCCGAAGGGTAGCACCCAACATCAGCATCGGAGCAGTACCTACTCCTCCCCCGATTAAAAGCAATTTCGAATCAACGGAGTGAGGAATGGAAAAGCCTTTACCCAACGGATATATCAGATTTAATCGATCTCCCGTACGTAACTTCGATAATTGTCGAGTTCCTTTTCCCACCACCTGAATCAACAACCACAGTTCATTTTTCTCTTTATCTATATAATTAATCGATAAAGGACGACGCAAAAAAGTACCGACCGAATCCTCTACTTTTACTTGAACAAACTGTCCGGGCCAAACGTCGGGCAACGGATCTTGTTGAGTAAGTTTGATCAAATTGTAATTTGAATTCAAACGAACATTACTTGTAACAGTAAGATCAACCATGTACTTTTTCATATGCTTCTTTTTGAAATCCGATGCAAAGATATAAACTTTTCACTATATAACAGAAGAGAAGTAATTGCCTGCCGGAGGTATTCTTTATTTATTTCGGTTTTACAAAAACATGCTGCATGAAACG
>DAIQOU010000098.1:0-12184 GCA_036787725.1 Bacteroidales bacterium | reverse complement strand
AGAAATTGTTTTTTTGTTGTCCGGATGTTTTTCTTATGCCTTTTTATTAAACTTTTAATTGGAAGTTTTGTTCCTTCAATTATTTAGCTGTAATTTTGTATTACGTTAACGATAATAAAGAGGATAATGAGACTGAAAGAAAAAATTAAAAAATTAGCATTATTGTGTGTTGTTCTTGGTTGTTCCGGGTCCCTTGCATTTGCAGGGAGTTATGAACCTTTTTCTGAGGGAAATACCGGAGAACCAATAAATGTGGGTAATGAATTCATTCCGTTTGCTGCGGATGTAAGTTCTGATTCCGATCAACCGGTACTTTATGGACCGGGAGGCGATCCTATCGGCGGACTTCCCGTAAATGAAGGTATTTTGCTTTTATTGGCAGGAGGAATGATTTATTTAAGTGGAAAAGTGATTAATAAACGAAAGATTTCTAATTAAGCGATTTATGAATAAAAAAATACTTTTGTGTCTTTCTTGTGTTGCTCTGTTGTGTGGTATGCTCCGGGCACAAACGAAAGCGTTGGATCCGAATGTGGTATATCCGGATAATATGATTGTTCCGGGAGAATGTGTTGCTCCTTTCGAACAAATTAACTTTAGTATTACTACGCAGTGGGCTGTAAGTGCCGGACATGGTAATACCGGAGTGTTGGTGGGAGATTTGGACGGTAACGGTTCGGCCGAAGTGATTTGTTATAATAGCGGTCTGAACCAAATCATGGTATTAGATGGCAGGAACGGGAGTACCCGGGCTACTCTTGCAATTCCGGGCATTGCAGCGACCAGCGGATGGCACCCGACTATGACAGCCGTATTGGTAGATGCTGATCGAAACGGAAAAGCAGAAATTATCATTACTAAGACCGACTTGACCATCATGTCTTATGAGGTAAATGTACAAAATGATGTGTTTTCTTTAGTGCAAAAATGGCCGCAAGCCGCAACTTTTATAAATCCTACATCAATTGCAGCCGACAGAACCCCTCAACCGATTGTGGCTGATTTTAATGGCGATGGAGTGCCGGAACTGGTAGTGTATAATCGTATTTTCAATGCGGTTACGGGAGCTTATTTGGGAGAAACGGAAACTATTACGTCTGCTTATGTGGGTCGATGTGCCAGTAGATCCAGCAATACTTCCAATAATTTTCAAACTGCAGTAGATATGGATGGCGACGGTCTTCCCGAGATTGTGGCCGGAGGAAAAGTATACAAGGTGAATATCGTGGATAACGGAACGCGTGCCGAGTGCCAAACCTTGTATTCCAACACTGCTATTGGTGATGGATTTACGGCTGTTGCCGATATCGATATGGATGGTAATTTGGACGTGATAGTTTCTACTGTTCAGACCGGAGCACGATTGTATGTCTGGAGTCCGATAGACAACCGAATAATGGCAAATATACAGGTAGCTTCGGTATCAACTCAATCCTATCCTTTTGTAGGAGATATTGACGGGTATGAATTTAATGGAAAGATGTATCCTGAAATATGTATAAATACCGGTGCTAGTGGAGGAATGGTATATGCTTATAAGTATGATGTCAATACCAATACCATTGTTCAAAAATGGACGTTGAAAACTTCGGATTCTTCGGGGGGAACGGGTATTACGTTATTTGATTTTAATAAAGACGGTATTAATGAATTGGTATATCGGGACGAAACGCTGTTGAGAATATTGAACGGGGTAGAAGATAATAAGACACCGGTATTGGCCTCTCCCGATGCATCTATATCTTGTACATCCGGAACAGCTTTTGAATATCCTGTAATTGCCGATATTACAGGTGAAGGAAGCGCTAATATCTGTGTGACCGGAAGCGGTCGGGTAAATGTATTTAAGAGTGGAGGATCTCCTTGGGTGCCGGCCAGACCGGTATGGAATCAAGTTAATTATGAGCCTACCATGATCAATAAAGACCTTACAGTTCCGACATCGGTTATTTCTAAAAACATGGAAATTCATGGAATTCATCCTTATAATGGAGCGCTGATTCAGGTTCCGATCGTGGATCGCGAGACTTATGAACCCATCATTGAATCGGCCGATCCTGCTGCTGAAAGATTATGGGTTGAACCGGTGAATAATTCAACTGTACGTCTTTGGTTTCGTATCAAAAACTTGGGAGAACGATTGGTTAATTCGGATTTACCCATTGCTCTTTATGGAGTCAATCCGCCTCCGACTCCTCCGACAGGGATGATCGCGACTAAGCCGATAGGAAATGCTTTAACGCCCGGAGGAACAGTAGAAATGTATTTTGATGTGCCGATCAGTCAGCTCACCAATTCCATGTCTGCACGAATTCAGGATAACGGAGCTGCTTTCCCGGTCGTAGGGTTCCTGGATTGTAATTTGGAAAATAATGTTATAGATCTTCATACATATGGAGACGGATTTGATGATTATTATGGTTGTCCGTTAAATTCTCCAATCTCCGGTTTGGATGTGTTGAACAATGATAAGGTACCTGTTGAAGGAGGAGACCCGGTTCCTATGACTACTCTTCTGTCAGCTACCTCTGCTGAAGGGGCAACGGTTAGTATAACCGGCGATAATAAGTTGAATTATACAGCTCCTGCCGGTTTCTCCGGGGTAGATGTTGTTTCTTACTGGTCTACCGGAATGGGTCCCAATAACGTGCCTCTGATGGTGTCGGCAAAAGCCTATATATATGTTTTTGAAAGATCAAAGAAGGCTTGCCCGGAGGGGGTTAATATTCAGATCAATGATGTCCCGAATGACATTTTAGTCAATTGGTTTGATGCAGCCTCCGGAAACAATAGTAAAAATAATTTGCCGGGAGCAGCTCAAACTCATTCTTTATATGCAGAGGTGACATTTGAAGTTTCGGGTACACCGATTCCCGCTTTTAATAATCGTATTGCAGCATCATTTACTGTAGAAACCATTCCTTCGTTAATGTATTGGAATACCAATGCAATCAGTTCGAACTGGAATGAGCCGAAGAACTGGACAAATGCCGCGGGAGTAGTACTGAATGCGGTGCCGTTGAGTTGTACAGACGTTCATATTCCGGGTAATGCTGTTAGGTATCCTTCCTTGGATCCCGTATCTACTCCGCGAGGAATTTATGATGATCCGATTTGCCGAAATATCACTTTCCATTTTGGAGCAGAAGTGGCAAAACCTCATCTGTTAACTTATGAAAAAGCATATATCCAATATAATTTCGGATATTATGATGCAGGAAATAATTATCGTACGGACGGAGATGCTTATTCTGCTGCTCCTATGTTGCGAGGTCGTTGGTATGCTTTGTCTGCTCCTTTGAAGAAGATTGCTTCCGGTGATTTTTCTTTTGGAGGATATCCTAACGTTTGGCAACAAGGATTTAAAGTAAGTGAAGCCGGTAACAGTTGGTACGGAGAATGGGATCGTCCCAATAATGATAATGCTTTTGATATCGCTAAAGAACAGAATCATGCCATTACCATTTGGGCCGGCGCATTCTATTCGAATCCGGATTCACTGGGGCTGAATGATCATAAACATTTGAATGCATTGAAAGGGATTGTAGAAATGCCTTATTATGAAAATGCGGCTGTAAGTAAAGAACATCGGATCCATACTTATTCAACGGTTTATAAGAAGAGCTTTTTCTGGTACTATTATCCTAACATTCCGAATTTACCGATTGAATACGGATATCCCAGAGGAGAGATAGCTCGTGACGGCGCATACCGGTTTGTATTTGATGATTTATTAAAAAGGGATGTGGTAGGAGATACTTATTATAATATACGTGTTCCCGTAAATAAGGAAGTAATGATTGGTAATCCTTTCCTTTCCTCGTTGGATTTCGATCGACTTTATTCCAATAATGCCGATAAACTCAAGCCTTATTATAGGATATATGAAAACGGATCATGGCTGACTTTTGATGTCAATCTGGGAATCCATCCCGTATTGACAAAAGATATTGCTTCTTATCAAGCCTTCTTTGTCAGTACGATCACTACTCCCGGAATACCGGTCAATGATAGTGTAGACCTGAATTTCTATCCGGATCAAGTGTCGGTAACTCGCACGGCAGGAAGTGGTCATCAATTGAAAACAGGTACTGCCGAAAACCCGAATGTTTTATATCTGAGAACAAAGAATGCTTCCGGAAGCAGTTATATTACGTTGGGATACGGTTCTTCAGTGGAAGGAAAATCCAATATATATCAATTGTTCTCAACCGATAATTCTGTTCCTCAATTGTATGCAGTAGATGCAAATAACCAAAAAAATGCCGTTCAATACGTATCTGACCTTTCGGCCGGAGTTCCGTTGGGTATAATGATGACAGGAGGAAAGGTGGAATTGGATGTGTTGAATCCGGAAAATGTTGACTTCGGTTCTCTTATGTTATATGATCGCAAAAAAGAACAGCTGATTGATCTGAAAGAATTGAAAGGACATTATGAGTTTGATAATGATCCGTCATACCCTGATCGATTTGTGTTGAGCGTGCGCTCTGCTACCGGTTTGGAAGATCTGCCGGAAATAGAGTCTATGCAAGTATATGTTTCATCCGGTGATCTTGTCATTTCTTCGAGTAAAGATATTGCCGAAGTGGTTGTGACAAATCTTCAAGGCGTTCGTATTTGGAAAGAACAAGTGTCGGGTCGCGATTACAGAAAAAATATTCGGACTGCTTCGGGTGTTTATATTGTAACCGTAACCGATGTTGCCGGAAATCAAAAGTCTGTGCGTGTAATATTATAATTTTACCGAACCGACGAGTAATACAAAAGGTATTTTAGTAATAAAAGAGGTTGTTCCGGTGGGAGCAGCCTCTTTTTGCTTATCTTGTCATCCTACATAACGTTATACAAAAAAAGAGGGATGTTTTCCTTTCGGAAAGAAGCCGGATGAAGCGGTCGGAAATATTCTAAAAACAAACAGGATTGTCTGCTATACGAGACAATCCTGTTACGAAACAACACCTATTTAGCTGAAATCAAGATTTGTCTTTATTGGTTTTTTGTTCTACGAAGTAAGCTGTTAATAAACCGGCTCCACCAAAGAGGGATACACAGGCAAAATAGATCAAGCCGACTGTGTCGCGAATGTTCCTTTGTACTTGATGTTCAAGATGTCCGAATTCCGGACGTATGGAGTCGGTAAGAGATGCTTCTAAAAGAAAACCTACAATTAGTCCGATGCCGATGCCGATCATAAGCAATCCCAAACGGATGGGCCACGAGTCGGTACGAGGCACTTTTATCAACGGCAATTTGAGTTGATGGGAAAAGGCGGCGGGGTCTATTCCGTTTTGGAGTTTATCAAGAATGATCATTCGTTCTTTTCTGCGTACAAATAATTCAATAATTCGATAAGTAGTGAGGGCAATGATACCGACTACGAAAATGGGAACTAAATTATCCATGTTGTAATTTTTTTAGTGAAACAATTTTTATATTATATCTATTGGACGCAGGTTACCTGAATTGGTTACATCGTAACGAAATTTTATTCATAAATGCGTTCTCGTATCCGATCGATATCGTTTTTGACGACCTTTGCCGGAATACCGGCCACAGCTGAATGGGGAGGAACGTCCTTGGTTACAACAGCTCCTGTTCCCACAATGCTGTTGTTTCATATTAATCAGTAGTTGTATAAGTGAGTTACTTAGTTTCAAATGTACATAAATTATTCTTTTTTCCTTCTTTTTTCTCTATTTTTGTAACTGGATCAAGGGGCATGCGTCATATAAATATGACAGCTTTAGATGATATCTATTATGTTCGTTTAGTTAAAAATGGAGATGCAAATGCATTTGTGTATATTGTTCGTCGTTATCAACGAATGATATTTTCCATTGTTAATAGGATTATCGTTAATGAAGTTGATGCAGAGGATATTACTCAAGAGATATTTATTAAGGTCTACAGCTCTATTGCCAAATTTAGGGAAGAATCCGAGTTTTCTACTTGGTTGTATCGCATTGCGTATAATACAGCCATTTCAGAGGCAAGAAAAATAAAAAGGGAGTTTACTTCCATTGATGATTGGTTGGAAAACAGGCCGGAAAATGAATTATCCGATGAGATAGAAGAAGTGGATAGCGAAACGCGAATGCGTTATTTGGAGATGGTCTTGAAAGGAATGAGTCCCGAGGACGTGCTTTTGATTTCATTATACTATATGGATAATCGTTCGGTGAAAGATATCAGTGAGATAACCGGTTTTAGCGGGTCTAATGTGAAAGTAAAATTATACCGGATACGAAAATACATGAATATGGAAATAAATAAACTCCTGTTCGATGGAAAATAAAAAAGAAGATAAGTTAAAGGGTTTATTTTTGGAAAAGGGATTGACCGGACCTCCTGACGGATTTGAAGATCGCCTGATGTCTCAAATCCGCCTTATTGCAGCCGGGCAAACAAAGAAAAAAGAAATTCGAAGCAGAATAATTGCTTTTCTATCGGCCTTTGCGGGTATATTGGTTATTATTTTTATTCCTTTATTGATCCTTTATTGGATGGGTTGGGATATGACACTCCGAATTCCCACATACGATTGGGGATTTAATGAGTTGGAGTTTAGTCCTTTATTGTTGTTGGTGGCGTGTTGTGCCTTGTTTTTATTGATTGGAGACACGTTGATTCGCAGTAAGATATTTGAAAAGAAACACAAACCTAAACTTCAGGATTGAAGAACCGGGTCCCAATCTTTCCAAACGACTTCATAGCCTTGTTGTGTAACCGATCGGAGGATTTCTGCCGGGGTGCGATCGTCGTTCACAACAAATTGTTCGGGTGCTTGTTTGTAAACGGAATAGCCGCCGGGGTCTGTTTTGGACCCTGCGCTTAAAGAGGTGATGCCCAATGTGGTCATGTGATCTCTGAATGACCGGGCTTCACGAGTAGATAATGCGATCTCTACATCGTGATCGAATATCCGGAATGCAAAGATAATTTGTGCCAATTCTTTATCAGACATAATTACATTGGGATTAAATCCGTCGCCTTCATGAGGACGCATGCGGGGAAATGAGATCGAATAAGCGGTTTGCCAGTATTGTTTTTGTAAATAACGCAGGTGCAGTGCCATAAATGCAGCATCTGTACGCCAATCTTCCAGCCCGATCAATACTCCGAGCCCCATTTTTCGGATTCCGGCTTTTCCCAATCGATCAAAAGTATCCAAGCGCCAATCGAATTTGGATTTCATTCCTTTCGGATGGTATACTTTATATCGAGCTTTATTGTATGTTTCCTGATAGCAGTATACCGTATTTAATCCGGCATCGATTAATTCGCGGTATTCGTTTTCCTTGAGAGGTTGTACTTCGATGGAAATGGAAGAAAAGTGGGGCTTTACCAGTTCAATAGCGTGTTTTATGTAGTTGGCGCCGGCTGTTCTCGGATCTTCTCCCGTCACCAGCAAGATGTGCTGGAAGTCTCCCATTTGTTTGATGGCTTTTATTTCCTCCAACAGTTGATCATCGTTAAGAATGATGCGTTTGATGTTGTTGCTGTGGTTGAATCCGCAGTATACACAATGATTCATACAGGAATTGGTCAGGTATAAAGGTACATAAAAACGAATGGTATTGCCAAATCGTTGCCGGGTGTATTTCCTGCTTAATCCGGCCATTGTTTCCAGGTAGGGTTCTGCTGCCGGAGATATCAATGCCATAAAATCTTCCGGTTGCAGTCGATGTTTACTTAGTGCAATTTCTACTTCTCGTGCTGTCTTGGAGTAGATCGACCGGCTGATCTCTTCCCAATTGTATTGATCTATTAATGTTGTAAAGTCCATAGCTTAGTAATTTATAGGAAACGATTCCGAAAGGGGTTACATTAAAAAAGAAGTGAGCGGACTGCTGGCTTCCGGCATGTCCGCTTGTTCGGGCAATTGTGCTTCAAAAGCGATCCTTCCGCTTTCTACAGCCAACCGGAAAGCGTTAGCCATGGATACGGGGTTTCCTGCGATAGCAATGGCTGTATTCACCAATACGGCATCGGTGCCCATTTCAAGTGCTTCGGCTGCGTGAGAAGGCGCTCCTATGCCGGCGTCGATCACCACCGGGACATTGCTTTGTTCGATAATGATTTCCAATAAGTCTTTTGTCCGCAGTCCTTTATTGGTGCCAATGGGAGCTCCGAGGGGCATAACGGTGGCAGCTCCCGCATTTTCGAGCAATTTACACAATACCGGGTCGGCTTGGATATAAGGCAGAACGATAAAACCTTCTTTTGCCAATTCTTCCGTTGCTTTCAGCGTTTCCACGGGATCGGGCAGCAGGTAACGGGGATCGGGATGAATTTCCAATTTCAACCAATTGGTTTCGAACGCTTCTCTCGACAGTTTGGCTGCAAAGACGGCTTCCTTGGCATTGCGCACTCCGGAGGTATTAGGCAATAATTGAATGTTCGGGTGCCGGATATGTTGCAACATATCGTCTTCTTGATTGTCGGGATCCAACCGTTTCATGGCTACCGTAACCATTTCCGTTCCGGAGGCTTCAATGGCTTTGCTCATCAGGGTGTTGGAACTGAATTTGCCGGTCCCCATAAACAAACGGGATGTAAACTTTTTTCCTGCGATAATTAAGTCTTTCATACGTTATTATTTATTTTTATTTATGATCGTCCGGAACTCGCATGTAATAACATCTTCTTGTGGCGTAATTCATTGATTTTTTTCAACACTACGCTAAAAGACTGTTGGTTCATGCTTCGTTTCATATTTTATTTTTTATTATAAGATACTGAATTGATCCGGTCAATGATTTCTCTTGTTTCTTTTATCGGATCCGGAGATTGAAGAATGGCAGAGGATAAAGCAATTCCGGTAATACCTGTTTCCATTAGTGGGATAATGTCGTCTTTGGTGATTCCTCCGATGGCCATTATGGACAATTCTATTTTTTTATTTTTGCACCGGTGAAGGATATCGGTATACCCCTCCAATCCCAATACGGGACTTAAATTTTTCTTGGTGGCGGTGAAACGATAAGGTCCCAAGCCGATGTAATTTACTCCGGCTTTATAAAGACGTTCAATGTCTTCCGGCGTATTGGCCGTTCCGCCGATGATTGCCTTATTTCCCAATAATGAGCGGGCCTCGGGAGGAGGAAGATCTTTTTTCCCGAGATGCACTCCTGTGGCTCGGACTTTTTTGCAGATTTCCGGATAATCGTTAATATACAACCGGGCCTCATACCGGTCACAGATTTTTTTGGCTTCCGCGGCCGTTTGTTCCACCGTTTCATACGGTTCTTCTTTCATGCGCAGTTGTATTTCTCTGCATCCTCCTTCCAAAGCAATCCGGATGGATTGAATATAATCGTACTCAGGTGTTCGATGACTGATGAATAATAATCCGTTCATGTGCGGGTTCCCTCGGGATTGTTGTTCGTTAATAAATCAAGGAATAATTTTAATCGTTTCCGGAGGAGTTTCGTATCCGGAGCGATCCAGAATCCTCCCAACAAAGCAATGCCTCCGAATCCGTAGTCTCGTACCATCGAAATCGATGTTTCATCAATACCTCCCAATGCAATAACTTTTTTATTGATAATGCCTTCGTCACGAGCTGCAATCAGTTCTTCGTGGCTGAATGCCCGGTGATATCCGCTTTTGGAGATACTGTCAAAGATGGGACTGAGAAATACATAATCTGCCGTGGCCGAATCTTTTACTTCTTGAAGGGAATGGCAGGATTTACTGACCGACAGACCCGGAACATTGGGAGGCTCGGGATTACGTCGATTCAGGTGTACTCCTTTCACTTTATATTCGTTGGTGAGCGGGAAATGATCATGGAGAACGATATTCGAATGAAATTCGGGAAGAATTGCGTTTAATAAAGGGCGCAATTGTTCCTGAGAGGACCCGGGTTTTCGTAAATGCAATGTAAATATCCCGGCTTCAAAAAGTCGGTTGAGGATCTCGGCCTCCCCCGGAAGAAATGTTTCGGGTGTAAGAATGATTAATTTCATCTTTTTATCCTCCCGAAACAGCCCGGATGATCATTAACTCCATATTTTCTTTCAATAGGACAGTATCCCATTCTTCTTTGGGAATAACGTTACAGTCGATCGCCACTGCGATCCCTTCCGTTTTTATCTCCAATTGTTGCATGAAGGTCAGTAAAGAACTGTTTTCTTCTGCTTCATAAACCCGGTTGTTTAATTTAATGGTCATCTCTTGATTATCAAATGAATGTTTGTAAATAACTGCGTTCAATCAAGAGGACTTTTCAAAAAGAAAAGGGAGTAGAATTTAATCCATCGATCCCTACGGCGGCATGATCCGCATCAGGTAATAAGGGTATGATCTCAGCCCGAAAGGCACCCCTTGATTGATTTTGCAAAGATAATGTTTTTGTTGAATCGGTTTTTGTCGTTTTGGAAAGATTTGTTGAAAAACGGGAAAAATCACTTGTCGGGCGAAATCTCAACCCAAAAATAAGTGGATTAGTGATGAAAATAAATAGAGGAGTAGTCTTGCTTTTTCTCAACTATTTACTAAATTTATCAACGATAATAGGGATAGCAGACGAGCAGTTTGAAGTATAAACAATCAAATTATTATGGCAACGGAAGACATGTTATTGAGAGACCCCGAGATTTATCCTGCCGATGAGGTAGTGGAAAATATAGTGCCAAACGAAGTATTTACCGTTTATAAGAAAGTTTACGAAATTATTACAAGCGAGGAAGCGGGACTAACACCCGAATGGAATTATTATAAGGATGGAAAGGCTTGGTTATGTAAAGTGATTTATAAGAAAAAGACGGTTTTTTGGCTCTCGGTTTGGAAGCATTTTATAAAAGCCGGTTTTTATTTTACGGAAAAATACCATCCGGGTGTGATGAATCTGCCGATTAGTGAGGAACTGAAACAACGTTTTCAAGAAGCAACGCCGTCCGGAAAGCTGATCCCGTTGATTTTGGATATGGATAAGGATGAACAATTGGAAGATTTAAAGAAAATAATCAACTATAAGAAAAGCCTGAAATAATTATCTCTGAGGAAGGAGCGGATTATGCGGCAATAAACGTTTTTGTTTCGAATCCGGTTTGAGTCTGCTCCACAATAAACAAGGATTGTCTGTAAGAAAAAAATAGAATAAGAATGAGTACGATAATAAAGCAACAAGAAGAAATCAAGAAGAAAATCCTTGATTTTACTGTCCGGGGAGTAGAATCCTTTTTAACGGAAAATCCGGACTTGGAGTTTTATGCTTTTGCATTCGATTGTAATGCCGAGTATACGGAGATTAATTTATGTTTCAATACGGAGGAGGACTTTGACGAGACACTGAAGTATTATCAAAAAGGCAAGTATGCTCAATATTACCAAACGGAACGGGATATAGAGGAATTGAAATACAATACGGGTGATTGGGAATATCAATGCTTTGAAACCATGTTTGTTTTTACCGAGAAAGAGTTAAACGAGATCTTTCGGGAATTTCCCGATGATAATTATGAGTCATGGAATGAATTTGTTCGGCATTTCTTGGAGGTATGTACAGAATGTATAATCGAATTTGTGACAACCGAGACTTATAAGAAAATTCCAAAGACAAAAGATTTTATTGCGTTTTGTATAGATCATGATGAAAGCATTGAAGAGGCTATGGAAAGATTGGAGAGAATCCGTCTGCAAACAAAGGAATCTTAAACCGTTTTTATTGGTTATCATATAAATAAAGAGGCTTATGATCGTTTAGGGATAACCGGGCTGCAGATGGCTGTTCCGTTCGGTGAAAGATAGTTGATAGGGGAAAATAAGATAATTGAAAGTATTTATGTCGGAAATACTCTCTTTTTATCTTTTTTTAGTTTTTTTGCTTATGCCGTTCCTATGCTTCCGGAAGTGGCAATTCCCGAGTTTTATTATGAATGCTAAAAAAGGATGTCTGAATTATGGTCGGGATTTCGAGTCTATTATGTTTAATAAGCGGCGAATTTGAAAGGATAGAGTTTGAATTGTCAAGACCTTTTTATTACCGGATCAAGATCTCTTGTCAAAAAGGTCTTGATCCGGCGGTAAAAAGGTCTTGATCTTTTTGTTGTTGCATCAAGATCTTTTTATATTGAAATAAAGGATTATTTTAAGTTACCGTAAAGGGTTTATGCTCCTTTCCTGTGTGTTTTATGCCTTTGGGAGAAATCAATAATTTTTAAAAGAAAAAGAATAA
>DAIQOU010000563.1:0-3280 GCA_036787725.1 Bacteroidales bacterium | reverse complement strand
CCATGTTAAAATAATAGTAAGCCCGGAGAAAATGAGTCTCTCCCAATATTTTATTCATTTGAGTTTCGTTCTCCCAATTTGTAATCAGGTCCATGGAGGCGAGGAGGGAATTGCAACGGAAAATTCCTTGATAAAAACTCTTCCAAGCACCGGAGAAATGGTTCTCGGAGGTCACTTTAAATACATTCATAGCCTGTGGATTACGGTCATTTTGGCCTCCACCTCCAAACCGGTCATCTGATAATATTTCTCCGACTAAAACCGGATTTTGATCTGCCGGCATACCGAAATTCGGAGAATAGGCTCCATATAATGCTTGAAGAGCATCTTCCGGTGAGGTCGGGAAGTTGGAACTGTCTTTCTTGACAAGATTATCTGTATCCAGAAAATCGTTGCAGCCTGTGATACACAAGGCGATTGTTAATAGTAATATATTTATTCGTTTCATGTTTTCGATAAATTAAAATTTAAGACTTGCTCCTACCATGTAGGTTCTTGGGAGCGGATAAAATCCCACATCTACACCACTGACCCAGGCTGCGTTGGTATCATTGGTACTTGTGCCGATTTCGGGATCCATACCCGAGTAGCCGGTAAAGGTGTACAGATTTTGCGCAGTGAAATATAAACGCACTTGTTGAAGGGGTAATTTTGGGAAAAGCTTTTTAAAGTCATATCCGAATGTAAGGTTATTGATCCTCCAGTAATCTCCGTCTTCCACGTAACGATCCGAAACATATATTTCGTTTATATGTGCGCCGCTCGTTACCCGCGGAATTTTATTGGATGTTCCTTCTCCATGCCATCTGCCCAGCACTTCGGTTGTATAATTATTCACAGGATTGTCTCCGCGGTACTGTTTATATATCTGGTTACCCAGCACTCCACTGGTATGGATGGAAAGATCGAAGCCTTTGTAGCCGAAGGTTAAGTTGAACCCGAAAGCAACATCCGGATTAGGATCACCGATATTGGTTTTATCGCGTTCATCTATAGTTCCGTCTCCATTTAAGTCAACGAACCTGATGTCTCCCGGAACAGCTGTAGGCAATATTACTTTACCTTCCGAATTCTTATAATTCTGTACTTCTTGTTCATTCTGGAATATACCGTCTGTTTTATATCCCCAGAAATATCCTATCGGATATCCTACTTCTGCTCGGGGAAATGAGGCTGAATTATAACCTACTTTGACATCAGAACGAATAATCCCTTCATTGTTGGCAATACGGGTCACTTCATTCTTATTATGTGAGATATTGGCTCCGATTGAATATGTGAAATCGTTGATATTGTCTCTCCAGTCGAGTCCTACTTCAATTCCTTTATTTACAATGTCTCCACCGTTAATATAAGGAGCTCCTGTTCCATAGCTTCCCAGAATGGGCGCTTGAATAAGCCAGTCCTTGGTTGTTTTCTTGTACCAGTCGAAGTTTGCTCCCAATCGTCCGTTTAAGAACCGTGCATCGAAGCCCAGGTCAATTTGTTCCGATGTTTCCCATGTTACATCCGGGTTAGGCAGTATGTCGGGATAACCTCCCAATTGAATCTTGTTTTTGTCATCTCCTTGGAAGAAATAGGCTCCGCCGAAAGATATAGTAGACAGGTATTGAAAAGGTGCAATGGATTGATTACCATTCTGCCCCCAGCTTGCCCGCAGTTTCAGAAATTCCAACCATGAACTCACCGGATTCATAAAATTCTCATTTGTCATTACCCAACCGGCCGAAAAAGAAGGGAAATATCCCCAACGGTTTCCTTTCGCAAAGTTGGAAGAGCCGTCTGCACGCATTACTACGGTAGCAAGGTATTTTTCCCGGTAATTGTAATTGATACGGCCGAAATAAGAAAGTATTCCTCCTTTTTCAAAAGGCGCTCCGCCTACGGTCGTTTTAGAGGCGCTTATAACATTTGCATTATCTAAATAAGCATGTTTGAAATCATTGAATATGGAGTTGCTGTTTCCTGCCGAAATGCTTTCGCCCAATCCCCATCTCTCGGCAGAGGTACCGACGAGAGCATCAAAATTATGATTTTCTTTAATTTTGAATGTATAAGATAAGGTGTTCTCAAAAGTCCAGTTTAATCCGGAACCTGCATTTTGATTTATATAATCTTCTTCATTAAAGCTCTCGGGTCCCAGGCTATATTCCGGTGTATAGGACCTGTAACTGTAAGCATTGGAGTTTACTCCGAAACTGCTCCGGTAAATCAGGTTTTTAACAGGTTGGATCACAAAATAAACATTCCCGTTGATATTGTGATTCTTGGACATATTTTGTCCTCTCATATAATCCATGGCGCCGATCGGGTTGGGTTCACGGTTATTCCAGGGAATAGCATAATGATACTGTCCTTTTATATCGTTTCCGTTCGAGTCGCGTGCCCATAACGGTAAGAAAGGAGATGCACGCAATGCATTACTGATGTCATTCCAGAAATTGTCGCCGATCCCGATTCCATTCTTTTCGGTATAGGAATAGGATAAATTTTCTCCGAACTTAATAATATCCAGCTTGTCCGACTTATAGAGAGTATGTTCCGAGTTGACTCTTGCCGTATAACGTGAATAGTTAGGTTCCACAGGTTTTCCATAAATACCTTCCTGGCTTGAATAGGAAAGTCCGATGGAATAAACGGATTGTTCTGTACCTCCCGAGATATTTAAGGCATGGCTTTGCATGGGGGCATCTTTATTTTCCATTTCCTTCAGCCAGTTCGTACCTTTCCATGTTCCGTTGTTGATACGATCCCAATCGCCGGGAGCTAAAAGAGAAGCAAAATCATACACTTTCAAACCCGAGTTTACCTGGGCTTCGTTCATGAACATTGCATACTGCTTTGCGTCTAATAAAGGAGCTCTTTTATATACGTTCTGGACACCATAATACCCATCGTATTCAATCATCGCTTTTCCTGACTTCCCTTGTTTGGTAGTGACCAAGATAACCCCATTGGCGGCACGCGAACCGTAAATAGCTGCGGAAGCCGCATCTTTCAATACATCTAATGATTCGATATCAGCCGGATTCAGATAATCGATGTCTCCTCTTGCCACTCCGTCTACAATATAAAGCGGTTGTGAATTTCCTATGGTACCGATCCCCCGAATATTTACTTTGAATCCTTCGCCCGGTTGTCCCGATTTCTTCATAATATTTACCCCCGGACTTTGTCCTTGTAAAGCGGATAACGGCGACACGGTATTCTGTTTGAGGATATCATCCCCTTTTACCTGTACGGTTGCTCCCGTGATAAGTTTCTTTTTCTGTACGCCATA
>DAIQOU010000562.1:0-3285 GCA_036787725.1 Bacteroidales bacterium | reverse complement strand
ATATGAACAAACGCTTGTTGCAGGAATTGGAAAAAGGAACAAAAAACGCTCTGATAAAGAAAAAGATTATTAATTATTATATTTATAACGGGCAATCCACTCTTCCCGAATTGGCTAAGGAAATAGATTTGAGTGTTCCTACCGTTACGAAACTTATTGGAGAAATGCATGAGGAAGGATATATTCATGATTACGGGAAACTGGAAACTTCCGGAGGAAGATACCCTAATTTATATGGATTAAATCCGGGTTCGGGATATTTTATAGGAGTTGATATTAAGCGGTTTGCAATAAATATCGGCCTTATTAATTTTAAAGGGGATATGGTGGATCTGGAAATGGGAATTCCTTATAATCTCCAAAATACTCCGGAAGCATTGAATGAATTATGTAAGATTATTTTGACATTTATAGAGAAACAGAATATTGAGAAAGAGAAAATATTGAATATAGATATTAATATTTCGGGACGAGTTAATCCCGATTCCGGATACAGTTACAGTATTTTTTATTTTGAAGAAAGACCATTGACCGAAATTTTAGAAGAAAAGTTGGGATATAGGGTCAGTATTGATAATGATACCCGTGCCATGACGTATGGAGAATACATGGCCGGCTGTGTGAAAAATGAAAAAAATATCATTTTTATAAATATCAGTTGGGGACTGGCTGTGGGAATTATCATAGACGGGAAAATATATACGGGAAAGTCCGGCTTTTCCGGAGAGTTTGGTCATGTTCATATATACGATAATGAGATACTTTGTCATTGCGGAAAAAAAGGTTGTTTGGAAACAGAAGCTTCCGGGTCTGCCATGCATAGAAGGTTAATGGAGCAAATCCGGACCGGAGAAACTTCGATTTTATCCGAGAAGGTATTGGCAAATAAAACGGTTACTTTGGATGAAATTATAGAATCGGTAAACAAGGAAGACGTATTGTGCATTGATTTGGTAGAGGAAATCGGCCAAAAATTGGGAAAGCAAATCGCCGGACTGATTAATATCTTTAATCCGGAGATGGTTATTATAGGAGGAACTGTGTCTGTTACGGATGACTATATTACTCAGCCGATTAAGACGGCAGTTCGTAAATATTCACTGAATTTGGTAAATAGAGATTCTTCTATTGTAACCTCTAAATTGAAAGATAAAGCGGGTGTTGTAGGTGCTTGTATGTTGGCACGCAGTAAAATGTTTGAAACCGGTTAATTGGCAAATTGGTACGTTTTTTTTACCTTTGTTGACCGAGTATTTAATTCTTAAGAATTATGAATACATTCATCTAAATTGTGTTTTATTATAATGAGGCTTTGTCCGGGAAAATTATTCTTCTTAGTTTCCGATAAAGTTTCATTTTTTTATAATGTGCAGAATGTTTAATTTAATTGGTATTTTATGAGTAAACAAAGACTTTATTGGGTGTTATTCCTTTCTCTTTTTATTATTGGAAACATATTTTCAATAGTCGGAGGAAAAGCATCAAATTCGGATAACACCACAAAGAATGCTGTGGTATTTCCGGATAATATTATGAATGTAAATTGTGTGATCGATCCTCCGGAACAAAATTGGACAATAAGCGAACCTATTAATTTTGATGGAAAAGCAGCGGGAGCGCCGCATGGAGTACATAGTATGTCCACTCCGTTGGTTGCTGATTTGGATGGAGATGGAATTCCCGAAATTGTTGTTCCGATTCTGAATACGATGAATGGGCCGTGGAATTCAAATGGTTTATTGGTTGTAAATGTAAAATATAATACTGAACGTGTCATTAACACGGTATTATATGGTACTCATGGACAGTCGGTCGCTATTGCTAATGTGGATAAGCATTTGGATGGAAATACAAGTGCGGAGATTTTCATTCAAGGAGCCGATGGAAAGGTTTATTGCTATGATGGAGTAACAGGAAATCTTAAATCCGGATTTACTGCAACTGCTAATTTGGGGGCTCATTATATTGTTCAACTTGCTGACATTAATAATGACGGAACTCCCGAATTGGTAGCCGGTCCTTATATTTTTAATGCACTGACGGGGGGAACACCGTTGGTAACCTTGACTTTTGACCCGAATGGTACCGGGTATGGTAATCCTCATTCCTTGGGAGTAACGCAAGTCTCAGGTTATGATGGATATTATTTTATGCCGGTTCTTGCCGATATGGATGGCGACGGAGATTTAGAAATGGTGGCCGGTAATACCGTATATGATATTAATTTGACTAATAATACGTGGAGTATTCAACGTCAGGCAAATGCCTCTGCATTACCTTATGCTTATTTGGACGGACCGACCGTAGTGGTAGATTTTGATAATGATGGAGATTTGGATGTAGCGGTAATCGGTTTTAACGGAAAAGGCAGCGGTGCTCGGAATTTACAATTTTATGTTTGGGACGGACAAACTTCTGAAATTATCGGATATGCCCCCATGCAAGCGAGTTCATTTGCCAGTATTCCTTATGTAGGTGATTTGGATAAAGACGGATTCCCCGATTTTGTATTTGCAACAGCCACGCACGGATTGATCTCGTATTCGTATGATCCGACAGTAAGCCCGGGAAAAGTGAAGAGAGGAAATACTAAACCTGTATTTGCAGAAACCTCGGGTTTTACCATGTTTGATTTTAATCAGGACGGAAAATCGGAAATTGTTTATCGCGGAGTTACTTCTTTTTATATTGTTGACGGCGTTACGTTGGAAAACCTGACTCCGCCGAGTACTACCTATTCCGGTACGGTTTCCGAATATCCTATTGTGGCGGATGTCGATGCGGATGGTCAGGCCGAGATTATTCTTACACGGGCAAATATTCAGTGGACCGGATCTGATGCCAGAGGAGTAGTCAGTGTGTATAAGAGCGGTGATCCGAATGAAAAATGGGCTCCTGCCCGTAAGGTATGGAATCAGTGGCCTTACTGTTCCGTTAATATTAATGAAGATATGACGGTTCCTCAATACCAGTTTAGCCAGGCCCATATTTTCCCTGGAAAGGACCGTCAGTTGGGAACCGAAGATGATGTTCAGCCGTTTAACGGGTTTTTAACGCAACAAACTTATCTTTCCCAATACGGGATCCCGTTTTATCCGGTTCCGAATGCCGTATTGAATAGCGCCTCTTTTGTTTGGGACGATAACGGTACGGATATGAAAGTGACTGTTGAAGTGAGCAATGACGGAGATGTCGATTTCGTAGCGCCCTTTAAGATCTCTCTTTACCGGGATGCGGCTTCTTCTTCGAATGTATTGTATACTTATTCTTATAATCAACCGATAG
>DAIQOU010000097.1:0-12259 GCA_036787725.1 Bacteroidales bacterium | reverse complement strand
ATAAAGGCAGCCGATTTATTGATGAAAACAAAATCAACAATTGATGAAATTGTTTTTCAATCCGGTTTTACAAATCGCTCCAGCTTTTACCGGGCATTTTCAAAAAAATACAATTGTACTCCGACAGACTACCGAAAACGACAAAGTTCTTTGTAAACGAGCAGACCCATTGTATCATTAGATCATTAGATCTTGAATACCAAAAGTCTTTTCGTTAACTTTGTCAATAAAAATCAAACACGTATGTTCCAAAAACTGGTAGCAATAGAACCGATAAATCTGGTTCCTTCAGCAGAAAAAGCATTGCATTCTTTTGCAAATGAAGTTATTATGTACTACGATATACCAACAAGAGATGAAGAAATAGTAACCCGTATCGGGGATGCGGATGCAGTACTCTTAAGTTATACCTCGCAAATCAATCGGCCGGTACTGGAAAAATGTCCGAACGTCAAATACATTGGAATGTGTTGTTCATTATATTCTCCGGAAAGTGCCAATGTGGATATCCTTTACGCCAACGAACGAGGAATCACCGTAACGGGAATCCGGGATTATGGCGATGAAGGGGTAGTAGAGTATATAATAAGTGAATTGGTTCGTTGTTTGCATGGTTTCGATCAAACACCATGGGAAGGAATACCCCGTGAAATCACCGGATTAAAAGCGGGTATCTTGGGACTTGGAAAATCAGGTACCATGATAGCTGATGCATTAGCTTTTTTTGGTGCTCACATCTCCTATTTTGCGCGCAGTGAAAAAGAAGATGCCCGAGCTAAAAATTACCGTTTTTCTCCGATCAACGAACTGCTGACCCAAAATGAAGTGATTTGCTGTTGCCTTAACAAAAATACCATTTTGCTGCATGAAGTCGAGTTTGAACAATTGGGCAATAAAAAAATACTCTTTAACACCGGTTTATCACCCGCATGGGATGAACCGGCATTCATTAAATGGTTGGAAGAAGATAACCTTTGTTTTTGTGACACCATCGGGGCATTGGGCGGAATACACCTTCTCAACCATCCGCACGTGCGTTGCATGCAGGTATCCTCCGGTCGTACAAGTCAAGCATTCGATCGTTTGAGTGAAAAAGTATTGGCCAATTTATCAGAATACAATCGGAGAAGTGATATTGAGTAAGACATTCACTACCGACCACCCGGCAATGTCGGCAGTAGCACTGTATACATCTATTACAGCACGCACCTGATCATTTTTTATCTCCACCCGTTGCGTATCTCCCGTAAATCCGGGGGTCGACTGCATGGTCACTTGCATATTTTCAGGGCCGACAGAAGCCAATGAAGCTGCTACAGCCACATTCACTTTAGTAGGAAATTTTTCTATAGCTTCGATAGCATTTCCTGAAAAAACTATTCGTTGTTCTGTTTGTAGCGATGTATCGTAAACCGGGGTTGCTTTTAATGCATCGGGACCTTTTTCATTAAAAAATCGGGCCGATGCATTTCCCATTAAAAAAGTCGTTCTTAAAACATCAAATCCACCGGTAGCTCCGGAAACAAGATATACCCGTACACCATTTGCCTTTGCTTCCTTCATTACTTCCCGATAAAAACAAGGATCGGCCAAAGCTCCAATAGATAACGTTACAATGGAAGTACCATTTTTCAATGCAGGCAACGCAAGTTCTCTCATCGCTGTTGGAGAGGCCGATTCCACCAAATAATCGGGCTTTAGCGCCAACAAATCTTCAAGATTTGTACAGGCTACACAAGACCTCCCATGTTGCTGCATTTTCTTCACTATATGATCCGCTTTCGAAGCTGTACGTGAATAAACTCCCACTAAATTATATTCAGTCAACAGACCGGAAACAATTGCATTCGCAACAATTTCAGCCAGTCGTCCACATCCGACTATTACCAATTTCTTCATGTGAGCAAAGATACTTTTTTTAATATAAATTCCCAACTCTTCAACAGTCTCCCCATGGATAGAAATCTTCGAGACAGATCTTATGTTGAATAAATTCTTATGATTTTATTTATCAACAGCTTATCTCGACCTTTTTGTTCAGTCCCTATCTGCTTTTAATCAATCCGACAACACTTACGGAATCTTCGGAAACAGTATTCGCCGATTTTCATATCTCCCAATTTAGTTCTTTGATAAAAAGATTAAAGACCGGATTATATTCCTTAATGTTTGGGTAACCTGCTATTTTATCGGAATAAGTCTTATGTGTCACAATCGTTCGTATAATACCGATAAATATTTCATTTTTTATAAAAAAGGTGTAACTTCGTAAATTAAATACATTTTGATGTCCGGGAAGAGTAAACAGATTGTTGGCCTGATTTTAATCGTAATTTTCGCACTCTATTATGCGAATATCTGTTTCTTTTACCACAGCCACATTATCAACGGCTCTACAATTGTTCATTCGCATTTACACAATAAAGCTCATACTCAAACAGGTACGCATAGCGGAAGTGAACTGACATTAATTTCAGCCCTGTCTGCTTTCCAATCACTTCAGGCCTTTGCAAGTATTGTGAGCCCGGGAATCTTTATTTTTCTATTGGCAATCATACTCCCGGTAATTGAAAAAAAAACCGATTGGAATCTTACGATATGCATTCCTTTACGGGCGCCTCCTTCCTTACTGTAAATTTACATTTGTTGAATAGCACTTCTCGTTATCTCCACGGACTGCAATTTTTTTGTTGTCTGTGTATTGATCGTTTTCAACAACTCATTTATTATTGAGCTGTTATCTGCAGCATTTCATATTTTAATCATAAAAATTATCATACCACAATGAATAAATTATTCATATTGTTGGCGGGCTTGTGTATTTTAGCGGTCTCGTGCAAACAAAATAATTCCACACAAGAAAATACCGGCATTCAATACCGAGGCGATACCATAATAGTATCGACAAATTCGTCTGTTTCGGAACACCTCATGGTTCAAAAATCTAAGCTGCAAGACTTTTCTGCAGAGTTTAGAACAGTTGGAACCGTTCGTCCCGTTTCGGGAAAATTAGCAGAAATTGCCCCTCCGTTCGCAGGACGAATCGTAAAATCATTCGTTAAATTGGGACAAAAGATAAGTGCCGGCGCACCTGTTTTTGAACTTGGATCTTCGGAGTTTTTCGAAGCCGCAAAAACTTACTTTGCCGCTCAATCGGCAAACGAACTTGCCCAAAGAAATTACAACCGTCAAAAAGAGTTGACAGCTAATGGAGTCGGTGCTCAAAGGGATTTGGAAGAAGCTCAGAACGAGGCTACTATTGCCGGCCGGGAATTTGAGCAGGCCAAAGCAACCCTGCAATTATTTAATATAGATGCATCTTCGTTCCGGATGGGTCAACCGTTGAAAGTTATTTCTCCCATTTCGGGCGAGGTAGTAAAATGCAATATAACTATCGGAAGTTATGCAAAGGAAGACTCGGAACCCTTGGCTGTAATTGCCGATTTATCACGTGTATGGGTGGCCGCACTTGTAAAGGAAAAATATTTCGGAGCCATCAAACAGGGTGATCGTGTGGAAGTATTTACCGATGCCCATCCGGAAAAAACCATTTGGGGTACAATTTATCATATCGGTGAAATGCTGGACGAAGAAACCCGCTCGCTCGAAGTAATTGTTGAGTGTGATAATGCAGACCGGGAACTGAAACCGGGAATGTTCTGCGAAGTTCATTTTTTGAGTTCCCCGACAAAAGCAATTATTCTTCCTTCAACTGCCATTATGCAAGAACAGGATAATGATTATGTATTGATTGAAATAGCTAACGGCAAATTTGTTCACCGAAAAGTGGAAACCGAGACCGTTAATAAGGATAGCATACGTATTATCAGCGGAATAACCGAAGATGATAATGTGGTAGCCCGGGGTGGAATCTATTTAAACATGTAAATTCATGGAAAAATTAATGAACACCCTGATTCAACGTCGTTGGTTGATGTTGACGATATTTGTACTGCTCTCGGGCATTGGAATTTACGCCTGGCGGCAACTGGCCATTGACGCTTATCCCGACATTGCCGATGTATCGGTTGGTGTTGCGACACAAGTTCCGGGACTTGCGGTTGCGGAGATAGAACAACAAATCACCATTCCCCTCGAACGAGAACTGAATGGTATTCCGGGACTGAAAGTAATGCGGAGTAAGAACTTTTTCGGGATATCTAAGATTACGCTGGTCTTTGAAGATGGAATAGACGACTATTGGGCTCGCCAACGGGTACTGGAACGTATCGATGAGGTTGACCTGCCTTTCGATGCCCGGCCCGGACTTGACCCGCTGACTTCACCTACAGGGGAAATATACCGATATGTCGTTAAAGGGAACAAAAATCTTAGGGAACTGACCGAACTCAATCATTGGGTTATCATTCCACGCTTAAGACAGATTCATGGTATTGCGGATGTCTCCAATTTCGGCGGTATCACAACGCAGTTCCAAATAGAAATAAACCCCAATAAATTAACCCAATATAATCTCTCACTCAGCGAAATTACCGAATCCATAGAGCGTAACAACTCCAATGCGGGAGGAAGTACGCTTATTCGCGGTGATTTGAGTTATGTAGTACGTGGCGTAGGACTTGTACGTGATTTGCAGGACATGGGCAATATTGTGGTGAAAACTGTTGGCGGAGCCCCTGTCTATATAAAAGATTTGGGCGAACTGAAATATGGAAATCTCGAACGCAAAGGTATCATGGGATATGTCGATAAAGAAATAGACTATGAAGATGGGGTCCAAGGTATGGTGCAGCTATTACGTTATGAGAACCCCTCTCAAATACTCGAAAAAATAAATGAAGCGGTCGATGATTTGAACAACAATCTCTTACCAAAAGATGTACAAATTCACACCTTCTATGACCGGACGGAATTGGTCGATGCTACGCTGAACACTATTTCTCATACACTTTCATTCGGTATTCTTTTGGTAATAGGGATATTAATCATCTTTTTGGGAAGTCCGAAAGGGGCCTTGCTTGCTACCATCACTATTCCTGTCTCGCTATTGATAGCCTTTATTCTGATGTGGTTGACTGATATTCCTGCCAATCTGCTCTCTTTGGGGGCAATTGATTTTGGCATTATTGTAGACGGTACGATTGTAATGATGGAGACTATCCTCAAAAAACGAGAGGATAATCCGGATGAGCCTTTGAAAGAAACAAGCATAGCAAAACGTGCTGCCGAAGTCGCAAAACCTATCTTATTCGCCACACTCATTATCATTGTTGCCTACCTCCCGTTATTCGCATTCGACAGAGTGGAACGAAAACTCTTTACCCCGATGGCATTTACCTTGTGTTTTGCCCTATTGGGAGCACTGGCATCAGCGATCATTCTTATTCCCGGACTGGCTTTTGCAGTATATAGAAAACCTCAAAAAGTTTATCATAACCGTTGGCTCGAACGCCTGACAGAGATATATAAACGACAGACTGCAAAAATTATCGCTGCACCAAAAAAGCTAATCACTCCCATCTCGGTAATCCTGGTTGCAGTGGTCGGGCTTTCGGTATATGTAGGAAAAGACTTTATGCCTTCCCTTGACGAAGGAAGTATATGGATACAAGTACAGCTCCCTCCCGGTATGTCACTCGAAAAATCCTCTGAAATGGCGACCGTGCTTAGGGATAAACTCAAAGGTTTCGAAGAAGTAACCTATGTAATGACTCAAACCGGACGCGACGATGAAGGTGTATGCCCTTTTTCATTTTCGCATATCGAAGTAATGATTGGTCTTAAACCATATAATACATGGAAGAATGGACGTACAAAGTCGGATTTGGTTGACGACATGGCGGCAGTAATCGAAACGATGCCCGGATATGGAGTCGGTTTTTCGCAACCCATTATTGATATGGTTATGGATCAAATTGCCGGGGCGCACAGCGATTTGGCAATAAAAATATATGGAGAAGATATGGTCGAAAGCCGGCGTATTGCCGAAGAGATAAAAACAGTTATCGAGAATATTGAAGGCGTTGCCGATGTCGGTATTATGGAAGAACCTTTTCTGCCGCAACTTCAAATCGTTGCCGATCGCGACAAAATCGCTCAATACGGACTGAATGTTTCCGATGTGGCGGAACTGATAGAAGTCGCCATCGGCGGTAAAGCGATTTCGCAGGTATTTATCGGCAACAGGGTGTATGATGTAATTTGCCGTTACAACGAAGTATCGCGCGATACGCCCGAAAAAATAGGAGCTTTAATGCTTACCTCGGCTTCGGGAGCGATGATACCCCTTTCTGCCGTGGCGGAGATTAAAACCACGACAGGACCGAGTATGATCTCGCGCGAGATGAATCAACGTTTCACCACTGTGCGTATGAATCTGCGGGGTAAAGATTTGACTTCCTTCGTTAGAGAAGCAGAATCGAAGATAGAAAAACAAGTAAAATATGACCACTCCCAATTTCAATTTCACTGGGCAGGACAATTAGAAAATCAACATAGGGCGTTTGGCCGTCTTGCCGTAATTATGCCCATTACGCTGGCTGTGATGTTTCTTCTTCTGTTTTTTGCATTTGGGAAATTTCGCCAGGCAGGCCTGCTTATCGGAATGCTTCCGCTTGCAGTTTTCGGAGGTATGCTGGCATTGGTGGTCCGTGGAATGACCTTTAATGTATCGTCGGCAGTAGGATTTATTGCACTTTTCGGAGTATTCATTCAAAATGGGGTTATTATGATCTCTCATATTAATGTATTGCGTAAAAGAGGAATAGAGTTGAAAGAAGCAGTGATTTCCGGAGCTTCTCACCGCCTGCGACCCGTGATGATGACAGCTTCCGTAGCGGTATTGGGCCTGTTGCCTGCCTCTCTTTCTACCGGCATAGGTTCTGATGTACAACGTCCGCTGGCGACAGTCATAGTCTACGGCTTGTTGTTTGGAACAATTCTCATTCTGTATATATTGCCGGCATTTTATTACTTGCTGGAAAAAAGACAACTGCTTAATAAATAATCCAATGAAACATATAAAACCTATCATATCATTATTTTTCTGTGCCACCGCTTTCATAACGCATGCACAGGAAAAACGATTATTGACATTTGGTGAATATCTGAACAATGTCAAGAATTCCAATATCGACTATTTAGCGGAAAAGTATAATGTGGACATTGCCGATGCCCAAGTGAAAGCCGCCAATGTTTTCCCCGATCCGGAATTATCGGTGAGTTATGCAAATAATCAGAACTGGAACCTCCAAATGGGCTACGGAATTGACGCCGAATTGAGTTACCTGTTGGAATTGGGAGGCAAACGAAGAGCACGGATCCGGGTAGCTCAAAGCGAAAAAGAGATGACAAGTGCTTTGTTGGAGGATTATTTCCGTAACCTCCGAGCGGATGCCACTATTGCTTTTTTGACTGTGATTAAACAAAATAAGCTGCATCAAATACAAAAAGCATCGTATATGCAGATGCTTGAGCTGGCACGAGCTGACAGCCTACGTTTTCGGTCAGGTGCAATTACGGAAACCGATGCACGTCAATCGAAACTGGAAGCCGCTACCATGCTTAACGATGTGTATACGAGCGAAGGGGAATTACGGGAAATACAGATTCAGCTGTTATTATTTCAAGGGGACAAAAATATGGAATTGCCCGATTCTGTTGCAGGTACATTAAATTACTTTAAACGTGAATTTGGTTTGTCTTCACTTGTAACGACAGCACAAAATAATCGCACCGATTTGCAAGCAGCCCTGAAATCCAAAGAGGTATCACAAAACAATCTGCGACTATCTAAAGCCAATCGGGCCATTGATTTGGGTATCAGCATCGGGGGTAACTATTCTTCAACAGTCCGGAATGAAATAGCTCCTGCACCTTCTTTTAAAGGAGTTACAGCAGGAATCAGCATTCCTTTGAAATTTTCGAATACAAATAAAGGAGAGTTAC
The DNA here is from genome assembly GCA_036787725.1 of Bacteroidales bacterium. Lineage (GTDB taxonomy): Bacteria > Bacteroidota > Bacteroidia > Bacteroidales > Azobacteroidaceae > DAIQOU01. The sequence continues at coordinate 4,351 of DAIQOU010000097.1, read as the reverse complement.
GGGCAGCTCAACTGGCTGCCGAACAAAGTGAAAGACAATACGAAGCGATTGAATTGCAAATTTCGTCGGAAGTAATGCAGGCTTACAATAAATACACCACGGCATGTAGCAAGGTAACACAGTTTAATACCGGGCTGTTGCAAGATGCGGAAACAATCCTTCAAAAAAAGGTATACAGTTATGAACGAGGCGAAACCGGCATACTCGAAGTACTTAACGCTCAACGTACATATAACGATATACAAGTAAGTTACAATGAAACTCTTTATGAATGTGCTGTCGCTTTGGTCGAACTGGAACGTGCATGCGGAATATGGGATATAGAAATAGATTAGGAGGTTACCGGCTAAGCATACAAGCTGTAACCATGCAATAAAAGGATAATTTGTATCTTTACAAAAATAAATGAAACTTATTTGAATATGGAAATAAAATCTTTGGCTGGCATCGGTTTCGATACGATTTTCCGGGCATTCAACCAAGCATTTGCCGACTATGAAGTGCAACCGGACAAAGAAGAACTGCTGACTATGGTTCAAAGGCGTGGTTTTGATCCGAATCTCTCTTTTGCTGCTTTTGAAGGAAACAAAATAGTTTCATTTACCTGCAACGGAATTGGTACTTTTGAAAGTAAACGCACGGCATACGATACCGGAACAGGAACTATCAAAGATTACAGAGGACAGGGATTGGCAACTAAGGTATTTGATAACTCCCTACCATACCTGAGAGAAGCGGGTATCGGACAATATCTGCTTGAAGTATTGCAGCATAATACCGGAGCTGTTTCTTTGTACCGCAAAATCGGTTTTGAAGTTACCCGTGAGTTCTATTATTTCAGGACAAAAGCCGGTAAAGTGAAAAATGAGGTCAAAGCTGTAAGCGATTATTTAATCCGGGAAATAAATATCGAAAAATATCCTTCCATATCCTCCTTCGGGGATTTTTATCCCTCATGGCAGAATAGTTTTGAATCCATACAGCGGTCGCCCGAAAAGTTTGTTACATTGGGTGTATTTTCCGGTGAAAAGCCGGTAGGTTACTGTGTTTTTGAACCTGTAGCGGGAGATGTCACCCAAATAGGAGTAGACAAGGAATACAGACGGAAAGGTATCGGTTCGCTCCTTCTTAAAGAAATGCTTCGTTTAAACAAAAACGACAGTATTAAATTCATCAATACAGATATTCGTTGCACATCAATAAACGCCTTTCTTAAATCCAAGAATATTGAACCTACAGGTAAACAGTTTGAAATGGTAAAAACGATTTAACCTTTACAGGTTAAGACTTTTTTCTACGACACTGACGTTTTACAGTGACGGGCATCCGGGTAAGGGCTTCGGATGCCTTTTTTATTTCTCTTTTATAATAATGATTTTTTCACCTAAATCATATCAATAAGTTGAATACGAGCATTGAACGGGCTGTACTATTCCAATTTTCATTTCATTGTCAAAGAATACTTTTTCTATAATCACAATCTTTTTTCTTCTTAAACCCATTGCTTAACAGCGCTTTTATGGAAAAAATATTCTCTTCGGAAGGGTCTGCCGACATTTCACGTCCACCCGTTTCAACGATTTTTTCTTCTAATTTTCGAATAACTATTTTGCTGATGCCTTTATTCAAATACTCTTCTTCACCAATGAGATAGCCTATTTCATAAGTATAGTTTTTCTCTAAAATATCACCATATAAACTTTCGAAATCGTGTCCTTCTTCCTCTAAATCTTTTAAGAAAAAACAATCGGCATAGAGACAATATCCGATTTTGCGGTCGGTATGGTAAACAATAAAATGCTTTATAAAATCAAACTTGCCGTTTCTGTTCTTTACTTCATCCAACCAAGCTTCTTTTTGTTTTTCTCCGTTCGGACACAGCCATTTGTAAATATATTCTTTATTCAACCATTTGTTAAATAATAGTATATCCTCTTCTTGGATAGGCTTTAATACAATTTCGGCACTATTCATTTAGCAATATCTTTTTTATTCATTTCTAATTCTATTCCCAAGATATTAGCCATAGTCGGCTGAAAATAATTTCCCCATTCTTCAAGTTGTTCTACAATCGGAATTAAAGTTTCACCAACTTCAGTAAGAGCATATTCTGAATGAGGAAGCAAAACAGGATAAATGATTTTCTTTATAAGACCGTACATTTCCAATTCCTTAAGTTGCTTATTTATCACGAGGATTAGCCTCCGGAAACATTTTATATATTTCGCCAGGACGCAAGCATCCGCCTTTTAATTCGTGTATTATACAACTTTTCCATTTCCCGCCTATTACCTCCATTGCGATTCGGATACCACAATCGATATCAAAAGGAATTTTCTTCTCGTACATAGTTTTTATGCAAAAGTAATAATAACTATTCAGTGATACCATACATACACAAATTTATGATATAGTGACAAATTTGCCTATACCTGAATAATTTATCAGTAATTGCACCCAATATATCAATACTCTATCTCTTTGCAGAAGTAAAATAAAGAAAATATGGAAAATAACACTTCAACACTTCGTTTTATCTACCCTCAATGGCAGGGAGGTGGAACTATGGCTGATTTCGACTTGGATATTATCGACCCTAACGAAATGATTGCCGCAGTAGGTACGGATCCTGACGGAATGAAGACAGATGAAGTGGTAAGGGTTATCAATGACATTTCAAAAGAATTTAACTTAGTGGGACTTACCATAGCTGAACCCATGCCGAGAGTAGCCATTAAAATTAAAAATATGCTGAATGAATTGCCTCTCCTCAAATAATATAATGATTATAACTTAGGACCGTCAATTAATTGAACAATTTAAGTATCGATTGTTTATCATCCCGTTATTATACCGATTACCATTCCTGTTATTGTTTGTTGGTATATTTCAATCAGCCCCCAAAACAGTAAGAAAAGGATAGGTATATGCATAAGGAGAAAGCCTGTAATTTTACCGGGGAGTTTTAAGATTTCCCATTCTTTTTCGTAACCCGATTCTATTTCATGCAACAATAACAATGTCGCATTTAGGATATTGAATGTTCATTGCTTATAAAGCATATAATTTACCTATCACTTATGTATATATTATTTTGTCATGTTGTTTAATGCCTTATTTTTCCAACTAAATATTACCTTTTAGCTACAACAAACATTTCGCCGGCGGATGTAAAATCGTTTCCATCCAAAATCTTCTTATATATGATTACTTTTCGGAAACCTGCGTTTTTCAACACCTGATTAATTTCTGCTTTCGAGTAATACCTCTCCCAAACAATGAAATGCTTACTTTCGGTTTTTGTCAGTAGATTATACTGATATGCAAACGCATGGTTCTCCGGATAATGAAATGTTTGATTCAATAACAAATACTCATCTTTGTCCCAAAAGCCTCCTTTTGGAGCATAATCCCAACTTTTATTTTCTTTCCTGTCGTTGAACAACTCTTCGGCAAAGACATCAAAAATAAAAACACCACCTTCGTTCATCGAGTGATAAATATTTCGCAGTAATTTATCTCTTTCATCATCAGAGTGAGTGCCTAAATCACAGTAAATCATAGTTACAGTATCGTAATTCCCGATTGGATACTCATTGATGTAATTGCCTAAAATGTAATGAATATCTTTCCTTTCAGTAATAGCATACTCAATAGAAGCCGCATTAAAATCAATGCCGGTTACTTCATAACCGTTGTCTTTAAATAAGGAAGTATATAAACCGGGACCACATCCCAAATCCAGCAATCGGCTTTTCGATTTTGACTGAGCAAGTACAAAATTAACTATTTTTATCATTGATTCTTGTTTTCGGCCTGCTGCATCGGATTTTAAGTTTAATTGTTCTTTCAGCATTTGTTGCCGGAGGTAGGGGTCAGTCCAGATATTGCATCTTGTCTTTTCAAATAGGGTTGGTTTTCTATCTATTATTTTCATTTTTTTGTTTATCTCTGCTTTTTTACCCAAGGTGTCTATTTCTACACATTGAAACCCGGGCGTTTGCGGTAAGCCATGAGGCAATTTATAACAATCATATAATCGCATGAGGCAGCATAATGAGTGTCATACCCGACTTAGGTATCATATAACAACCTAACAAAAGAATATTAAGTAGGATATAGTAAACACCGGAGGCAATACTCCTCCTTTTCTCTCTATTGAATGAACAAACAACCCTAAAGGAATGAGAAGAAGGCCAAAATAGAAGAACCGGAATATAGCGAGAATCTCTAAATCTGCGAAAGATGTGATCCCTTCCTGGACAGGTAGCAGTTCTCCCCTCCCTGAGCTGACCTTGCAGAAGTCTGATTCTCCCTTAATTCTTAATTAAAAAATTCCCGCGCCCGGACT
>DAIQOU010000561.1:0-3298 GCA_036787725.1 Bacteroidales bacterium | reverse complement strand
TTCAAAGAATACTTGATCTTTTTAGACACCCTCTCCTCTTCTTTTTTATTTCTTCTAAAAACCGGTTACTCCTTCGGTATTTCACAAGTAAATTCCAGCTTTTCAAAGGCCGCTTTCAGTTTCTCGGGATCGGTTTTCTTCGGATCGTAACTTACGGTTACGGTTTTATTCTCCAAATCCACTTTCAAATCTTTCACTCCTTTTTCCCAAGGAATGTTTTTTTCTATCTTCGCCTGACAGTTATGGCAATTCATATTCACATTGAAAGTCACTTCTTCTGTTTTCTTTTGTTTGCTTTTTTTGTCCTGTGCCTGCGCAGTAAAAGCGCATCCGATCAATAATATCGCAGACAACAGCATCAATTGAATTGTTTTCATTGTTTTTTGTTTTTAAATTGATTAAATATTGTTTTTATAATAATTCTCCGATTCTCCACCGAATACCGGCATAAATCTTGCTTCCCATCAGTGGTCCCCAAATCATGGAAGAATCAAACCCTTTGTCAAACGGACGATCCGATTGAACGATCGGATTTCGCTGCTTAAAGTTAAAAATATTTTCTGCTCCGACATAAATATCAAAGCGTTTTGTATTCTTGGTGATCTGAGCGAAATAGACCGGAAACACAGGCGATTCTTCTTTCACGGTTGAATATCCGTTCATACTCGGCAAACGGGAAGGACCGTTGATCTGAGCAGTTACATCAAATACCCATTTCCGGAAATTGGTTGCATACGACACGTTCAGCAGTCCTCTGTAGCGGGATGTCAACGGCTTCTCCAACCGAAACTCTTTCTCTCCTTCAGAATAGGTTACTTTTGTATTATTGTAACGGAAAGCAGCAAACACATCTAACCCCTTCACCGGAGTAAACGACAAATCGGCCTGCCAGGCATCGGCATAAGATCTGCCTTCCAAATTATAGAAATATACACTTTCGGGATCTCGTTCCATATCCACCACCGCCTGATTCCGGAAGTCTGTATGAAAATAATCAAGACTCAAGGTGGCTTTCCTTTCGTCCCATATAGGAATATAAACCGTTAAGTTAGCTCCGTAATTCCATGCTTTTTCCATATCCAGACGATTGAGCTCTTCTACATGAAATTTCCGGGAAGAAGCCATTAAGCCAATGTTTTCGGCAATAACGTTAGGAGAACGATACCCTCTTCCGGCAGAGGCCCGAAAAATAAGGTCTTCCGTAAAACTGTACTTCAAATTGGTACGAGGAGTGAACAACCAACCGTATTCACTGTTGTAATCACCTCTCATTCCCAGTATAAAGGTAAATTTATCGAGAAAAGAATAAGTATATTGAGCAAACGCTCCCGGCACGACTTCTTCCCGGTTCAGCGGAGTATAAGGTGTCTCGTTAAAGGGAAGTGCGTCCCGGTATCCTGTCCGGTAGTTATCGTATGCAAAACTTAACCCTGTCGTATATTGATGAGAAGGAGATCCGATATGAGAAGAAAAAAGGATGTTACTGTAAAAGGATTGTTGAGTCCCGTCAAATTGCTTCTTTCCAAATTCCGAATCCTGTTCATAGTAAGTAAAGTTATTGATAATACCGATGCTCTGACCTTCTTTTTCACCTACGGAAAATCCGGTTTTATTATAAACAGTGAAACTTTTATTCATAATATCCGTTTCATACAGTTGGGTTCCGGGCAAAGCGGTTCCGTGTTGTCCTCCTTCCCGGGTCTCATATAAAAACTTAAAACCGGTACGCGACTCCAACCCTTTCTCCGGATTTAAATAAAACCACCGGTTATACAGATTAGCTTGTTTGGATTTGGGCATATCCAAAAAGCCGTCGCCGTTTTCATCATGAGACTTGGAATCCAACGAACCGTGCAACAATAATCCGGTCCACAGTTTATCCGTCACTTGGGTGGCCGTTGTTACATTGGCTTCATAACGTCCCGGACCTTCATCCATAAAGTTTTTTCCGGTATCGTCTATATATAAATTAATGAATAACGGTTCGGTATGATTCGGTTTTTTATGCTCCAGGTTAATCTGCCCCGAAACCGATTCATATCCGTTGATAACAGACGATGCTCCTTTAGAAATCTGGATGGATTCCAACCAAGACCCGGGAGTATAACTCCAACCGTAAGTCGACGCCAACCCTCTCAATGTCGGAATGTTTTCATCCATCATTTGTGTATAGATGCCCGACAAGCCCAACAACTGTACTTGCTTGGCTCCGGAAACCGCATCCGTAAAACCAACAGTAACCGTCGCGCTGTTCTCAAAACTTTCCGACAAATTACAGCAAGCCATCTTCATCAATCCTGTCTTGGTGATCAACTCGGTTTTCTGAGCGGTTAAACGAGACAAAACAGTTCCCTGACGATGAGCTGTAACAACTGCTTCCGCCAATTCAACCCCTTCCGTCAATATAAATTCAACAGGTCCCGTCTTTGCAACCGAAACAAGGATGCTGTCGGAAGAATAGCCGATAAAGGAAGCGACCAGGTATTGCTCTTTTCCCGAATCATTGCTCAGTTTAAATGCGCCGTCCGGATCGGTCATAACTCCTTTTTTCGTTTGGGATAAAAAGACATTGGCTCCGGGAAGGGTTTCTTTCTTTCCTTTCTCATCCACGGTATAAACATGTCCCGATAAGACTTGAGCGGCTCCCGCTACAGGTAGTAAAAAAAATAAAATCAATAAGTTGATCGTATGTTTTTGTATAATAAATAAGTTCATAATGTCAATTAGTTGATTGATAAATAATACAATCCTCACCCCTGTCCGACGATCGTCGGAAGAGGATCATAATCTTAATTGACAATGATGATAGATAGAAAGTGTTTTTTTAAAGGGATCCGGAGGATAAAGAATCTCATAAGCCGAAGCCGGTTCCGGAATCTTTAATTCAAAAGAAAAAGGGGGTGCCTCGGCATTTAGATCCGGAACTTTAAAGAAGTGTAATAAATAAGAACCTGCATTTTCGGATAGGGTTTCAAAAGTCCGGAAATAGGTAGAACAACAATGTTCAGAAAGATCGGAAACCTTCTCCCCGGAGTCATCAACCGAAGCAACGGTTTTACAACATCCGGAAGAGGACATTTCTTTTTTGCAACAACCGGAAGAGGTAGCATTACAACAACAATCTCCGTTTTTTGTAAAAGAAAAACCTACTCCAAAATCCAGAGAGCCGCTTCCATTGCAGGTATGTACCCAAAAACCGCTTGTAACGGATACATACAACACACTTAATAATATGGCAACTATTCTCTTCGACACCGTTTTTTAGTTCTTTACTATTGAAAACCAACTGCAAAGATCG
>DAIQOU010000096.1:0-12272 GCA_036787725.1 Bacteroidales bacterium | reverse complement strand
CATTCTATTTAAATCTTAATTATTATCAAGTCTTAATTTTCCGAAAACAAATGGTCATTCAAAAACTGCATGGCTTTCTTTTTATCTTCCGCCTTAATAAGGAAAGAGACATTATGGTTGCTTCCTCCATAGGAAATCATCCGAATCGGAATATCTTTCAAGGCATTCATTATTTTGGCTTGAAATCCTGTATTTTCCCAATCCAGATCTCCCACCACACAAATAATCGTCATTTTTTCATCTACCGAAACTGTTCCGTATTTCTTCAAGTCATCGGTTATCTCCTGCAAATGGCGGAGATTATCAATAGTAAGAGAAACTCCTACTTCAGAGGTGGTAACCATATCGATAGAAGTTTGGTATCCTTCAAAAATCTCAAATACTTTACGTAAAAATCCATAAGCCAATAACATCCGCCCGGACTTCACTTTAATTGCAGTAATCCCATCCTTAGCTGCCACCGCTTTTATTTTTCCCTTTTCCTTTTGATTGGAAATTAAGGTACCTGAATCTTCGGGACGATCCAAATCAAGCAAACGAACCGGTATATTATTCAATTTAGCCGGTAAAATACACGTAGGGTGCAGCACTTTTGATCCGAAATACGCCAATTCTGCGGCTTCATCGAATTGAAGATTCTTTATCAAAGAAGCACCGGCTACAATTTCGGGATCGTTACTGTACATACCGGAACCGGCTGTCCAAAGTCGGATTTCATCCGCTTCGATAGCCGCACCGATTAATGATGCGGAATAATCGCTTCCCTTTCGTTCCAAATTATCGATTTCTCCGTATGCATTCCGTGAGATATATCCTTGAGTTATGTAAGTACGGGCCGCAGGATACTCGGCCAACAGTTTAGTCAAGTTTTCTTTGATAAAAAGAAAATCAGGATCTCCATTTTTATCCGTACGCATGAAGTCCAACGCACAAATCAATACCGGATTTCTTCCCAACTCCTCCATATAAAGAGCGATCAATTCAGAAGACATTAATTCTCCTTGTGCCAGAATAATCTTCTCTTCAAATAAAGTAAACAGGTCTTTGGTGTAAGAACGAATTAAATCAAAACAAGATTTAACAAATTCTTTTGCCCGTACATGAAAAGCTTCCGAGGAATATAAATGGACAATGAAATCAAAGTAGTATTGTTCCAAACGGTTAATTACCTCATTCGCTCCATCCGTATTTTTTTTATATAAATAATCGGATATTTCGATCAATGTATTCGTTGTTCCTTCAAAAGCAGAAAAAACAACAATTTTATTTTCTTCATTATCGACTAAACGAACGACATCCCTAACCTTTGAGGCAGATCCGATAGCGGCACCTCCAAACTTTATTACTTTCATTATCCTTTTATTTCTTTAATGAATTTTTCATCGGACAAAAATAAACAAACTGTCGGTATTTAACAAAATATTTTACAATATAAAATTATCTAATCCCCGTCGCTCACATTTTTTTACTTTCCCCGGAAAAGTATGAACAAGTTGATAATTATGAGTACACATAATGACAGCTGTACCTGTTTCACTGATTTCATGCAACAATTGTACAATCCGGCTCCCGGTTTCGGGATCTAAGTTACCGGTAGGTTCATCAGCCAAAATCAACTCGGGAGAATTCAACAATGCCCGGGCAATTACAATGCGCTGTTGCTCTCCGCCGGACAATTCATGAGGCATTTTATATCCTTTATTAATCATCCCCACTTGGGAAAGCACTTCGGCAATACGTTGTTTAATCGATTCTTTGTCCTTCCATCCGGTAGCTCTCAATACAAACTCCAAATTTTTTATTACAGTTCGATCGGTTAACAATTGAAAATCCTGAAATACAATTCCCAACTTGCGTCTTAAAAAAGGAATCTCTTTCTTTTTTATCTTTTTCAAATCATATCCCAGTACAAAAGCAGTTCCCTGTAAAGGCATTTCACAATATAAGGTTTTTAATAAACTGCTTTTACCGGAACCCACTTTTCCGATAATGTACAAAAATTCTCCTTTTCGGAGTTCCAGATTGATATTTTCCAAAATAACATTCTCTTTCCTCCATAAACTTACATTCTCATAGAGAATCAGGACATCATCTTTCATGTTGAGTTATTTATGCCTTTTCTTCAATTCACAAGCTATATCTTCAATACGATACCCCTTTTGCGTAAGCAATACCAACAAATGATAAACCAAGTCCGAAGCTTCATACAATAATCGTTCATCATTATTGGACATCGCTTCAATCACTGTTTCTACCGCTTCTTCTCCCACTTTTTGAGCAATCCGTCCGGTTCCTTTCCGAAACAGAGAAGTCGTATATGAACCTTCCGGCATTTCTTGTCTGCGTCGAGCAATCAAACTTTGTAATGTCTTAATAAACAGAATATCCTCCCGGTTAACCTCATTAAAACAGGTATCATTCCCGGTATGACACACCGGACCGGTCGGATTGACTTTGATAAGTAAAGTATCCTTATCACAATCTTCTAAAATGGAAACCACCTCCAAAAAATTTCCGCTCTCTTCCCCTTTAGTCCATAATCGATTTTTGGTACGACTAAAAAAAGTTACTTTTTTTGTTTCCCGGGTTTTTTCCAATGCTTCTTCATTCATAAAACCCAACATCAACACTTTTTGAGTTTGGTCATCCTGTATGATGGCAGGTACCAATCCGTTCAATTTACCAAAATCCAATTCCATTTATTTATATTCTATTTTTAATTTTTCTGTACTTGATCCTGAAGGCACAATAAATCAACGTATTGTAATCCCTTCTCTTTTCAAATAATTCTTTAACTCGGAAATGTTTATTTCTCCAAAATGAAAGACACTCGCTGCCAATGCGGCATCCGCTTTTCCGGAAACAAAAACATCCTTGAAATGTTCCAATTTCCCGGCACCCCCGGAAGCAATCACGGGAATTCTCAATATACTTGTCAATTCAGCCAACACTTCGTTTGAATATCCCTCTTTTACTCCATCATGCAACATGCTTGTAAACAATATTTCACCGGCTCCGAGATTTTCTGCTTCTTTCGCCCAAGAAAACAAATCCTTATCGGTGGGGATTCGCCCCCCATTCAAATAACACATCCACTTCCCGGTCTCGGGATCCGGCTTGGCATCTATGGCCACCACACACACCTGACTGCCGTAATTGCTTGCAATCTCTTCCACTAACCGGGGATTACGTATAGCGGACGAATTAATAGAAACCTTATCCGCCCCTGCATTCAATAACCGATCGACATCCGACAGTTCATATATACCTCCTCCTACCGTAAAAGGAATACTTATATTGGCCGCTACCCTCTTGACCAAATCCGAAAACGTTTTTCGCTCTTCATGGGAAGCGGTAATATCAAGATAAACCAATTCGTCTGCCCCTTCCTCACTGTAACGCGCTCCCAATTCAACAGGGTCACCGGCATCTCTCAAATTGACAAAATTAATTCCTTTGACCGTTTTCCCGTCTTTGATATCCAAACATGGAATGATTCTTTTTGCTAACATTTATAAAAATTTTATTAGATCGTTCAACTTTATCTTCCCTTCATAAATAGCTTTTCCGAATATAACACCGGGAATCCCAAGACTTTCCAACGCTTCAATGTCCTCAATTCCCGAAACGCCCCCACTGGCGATAAGGTAAAGATCGGGATCTTTTTTCAATATAGCTGCATATAAATCCAAGGAAGGTCCCTGAAGCATACCATCTTTAGAAATATCGGTACAAATTACTTTGTGAATATCCTTTTTTCTCCATTTTTCAATAAAAGAAAAAACATCCTCCTCAGTCTTTTCACTCCATCCGGCCACAGCAATTTTACCGTCACGGCAATCAGCTCCCAATATAATACGAGAAGCTCCGAATTTTCGAATCCAAGAAGCAAACGTTTCCGGATCTTTCACAGCAATACTTCCTCCGGTAACCATGTTGGCTCCACTTTCAAATGCAATTTCCAAATCCCCTTCCGATCGCAATCCCCCTCCAAAATCTACAATCAACGAAGTCCGGGTTGCAATTCGTTCCAATACTTTATAATTAATAATCCGATGCATCCGGGCTCCATCCAAATCCACTACATGTAATCTGCGAATACCGTGATCTTCAAATACCTTGGCCACTTCCAACGGATCCTCATTATAAACTGTCTTTTGAGAATAATCTCCTTGTACCAAACGGACACATTTACCGTCAATAATATCGATAGCAGGAATGATTTCAATCATAATTTACAAAAAAAAGGTAATTGTTAACGGATACTTCCAATATTCTCCTTTTGCGGCCTTAATAGCTGCCAATATAATAAAGACAACTTGCAAGACACCCAGCACGGGCAAAAACATAAACCCGATCAGTAAAAAGCAGAGAACAAGAGCAATTACATAATAAATAACCATGCTGATCACAAAATTAGCAATATTTTTACCATGTTTATCTACATTTTTATTCCCGGAATTAACAAGCCACAACACAATCGGAGCAGCAAAACCCAATCCGAGTATAAGGAAACCTAAAAACTGAGATAAATGCATAAACAATAAGTAGGTATTTTCATCCAGGCCAAATAACCCGTCATTACCTGTTTTTGAAGAATTTAATATTTTATTTTTTTCTCGTTGAAATTCTTCTTCCGAAATAGCTCCTTTTTCTCTCAATTCCTCCAATGCTCTCAAATCATCGTATTTCATACGTTATTTTTTTCATTATGGTCATATGGAACTCAAATGTAAATAAAATAGTTTCCTCTTGTGGCGTAAATATTGATTTACATGCTTCGTTTCATACTATAAACAATCGGATAAAAAGTTTTTTAAAATCATCTCCCCTATTTTTCCGCTCTTCTCCGGATGAAACTGAGTAGCATAAAAATTATCTTTTTGCAACCCGGCACTAAAAGGTTGAATGTAATCGGTTGCGGCAACTGTATAATCCGTTAACGGAACATAATAGCTATGGACAAAATAAACATATTGGTCTCGGAGTTCTTCCGGAAATAAAGGACCTTTCGTATCGTTAAGCGTATTCCATCCCATATGCGGCACCTTATCTTCCCATCGCGAAGGGATAAACCGTTTCACTTCCGCATCAAAAATATTCAAGCACTCCACCTCTCTTTCTTCCGAAAAACGACACATCAACTGCATCCCCAAACAAATTCCCAACACCGGCCGGGTCAACCCTTTAATCACCCGGTCAAGGCCTTCGCTTTTCAGATACTCCATAGTAGATTTAGCTTCACCCACTCCGGGAAATATAACTTTGTCGGCCGACCGAATCTCCTCTTCATCTCCCGTAACAATAGCATTAATTCCCAATCGCTTTAATGCATAATCTACCGAATAGATGTTTCCGGCATTATACTTTATAATAGCCACTCGCATATTTCAACAATTTATTTGGCAAAAGATACTGCCCGTGTTTCCCGGATAACGGTAATCTTTACCTGTCCCGGGTAAGTCATTTCATCTTGTATCTTTTTAGCAATTTCATTCGATAGATTTTCGGTTTGAACATCATCTATCTTGTCCGCCCCTACAATAACACGCAATTCCCGCCCGGCCTGAATGGCATAGGTTTTTACTACTCCCGGATAAGATAAGGCAAGTTGTTCCAGATCATTTAATCGTTTGATATAAGCCTCTACTATTTCACGACGAGCTCCCGGACGAGCTCCCGAAATAGCATCACAAACTTGTACAATGGGAGCCAGCAAACTGGTCATTTCCGTTTCATCGTGGTGAGCTCCGATAGCATTGCAAATGTCCGGTTTTTCCTTATATTTTTCAGCCAACTTCATCCCCAAGATGGCGTGTGGCAATTCGGGCTCATCATCCGGCACTTTACCAATATCATGCAGCAATCCGGCACGCTTTGCTTTCTTCGTATTAAGTCCCAATTCAGATGCCATAATAGCACATAAATTAGCCGTTTCACGAGAATGTTGCAGTAAGTTTTGTCCGTAAGAAGACCGGTATTTCATTCTTCCTATCATCCGAATCAATTCGGGATGCATTCCGTGAATACCCAAATCAATAACGGTACGTTTACCGGTTTCAATAATTTCTTCCTCCACCTGTTTTCTCACTTTATTCACAATCTCCTCTATTCGTGCCGGATGAATTCTTCCATCCTGAACCAACTGATGAAGAGCCAATCGGGCAATTTCTCTCCGCACCGGGTCAAAACCGGATAAAATGATGGCTTCCGGTGTATCATCTACAACAATCTCAATGCCCGTTGCCGCTTCCAACGCGCGAATATTACGTCCTTCCCGACCAATGATACGTCCTTTTATCTCGTCTGAATCAATATGAAAAACTGTAATCGCATTTTCGATTGCAGTTTCTGTCGCTACCCGTTGAATAGACTGGATCACTATTTTTTTAGCTTCTTTGTTAGCTGTCATTTTAGCTTCTTCCACTATTTCGCTAATATAGGCAGATGCTTGAGATTTGGCTTCTTCTTTCAATGATTCGGCCAATCGTTCTTTAGCCTCTTCTGCCGACAGGCCCGAAAGCGCTTCCAAACGTTCAATCTCTTGTTTATGAATCTTATCCAATTCCTGTTTTTTCTTATCAACCACATCCAACTGAATATCCAGATTTTCACGAACAACTTCCAATTCATTTTTCTTCTTTTGCAACTCCTCTTGTTTCTGATTCATGATCAACTCCCGTTGCTTCAATTTCGATTCATGCGATTGCATTTTTGCATTTCTGGCGTTGATTTGGTTTTCAAAATCGGATTTAAGACTTATAAATTTCTCTTTTACTTCTAACAGTTTATCCTTTTTTATAGTTTCGGCTTCTTTTTTCGCCTCCTCAATAATATTCCGGCTTTGAGACTTCAACAGAGTATTCATAAGGATCCACACAGCTGCTCCTCCCAGGATTAAACATACGGCGGATGAAATAATTATTGTTAACATATTAAATTTCTATTAATTTTTTAATTGTTATTTTTGATTCTTTTATCGTTCTCCATATATAAAAAACACCACTTAACTTCCGGACGAGTTCTCTCGTAAAGTCAAGCAGTGCGAATAATATCGTTTTAAATACAATTTATAAGTTAGATCTGAAATAATCTTCCAATTCAAGATTCATTTCTTCCAGTTTATCAAATACCGGAGAAACGTCTTTAATCTCTTCATTTTTCAGATTAACGGTTGCCAGTTGACAAGCTACCATTGCCAACACATCTTTTAACTCCAATTCTGAACCGGGGAATGCTGCCCGATATCGGAGAATCATTTCATTTACCTGTTTTGCCGCTTTTCTTAAAATTCCCTCTTCTGCTCTTTTACAACGAAGCTTATAAATTTTATCGGCAATATTCAATTGTATTACAAATTCATCTGTCATTGCTTACTCATTCATTCAATAAAGCAATACATTTGTCGACTTCTCGCACTAAATTTGCCAATTTCTTCTTGGCTCCCTGAAAATCATCCTGTGCTACAGAAATGATTCTTGCCATTTTGAGATTGTCGTATTTGGCGTTCCAATTCTTAATTTCGTTCAAAGCAGATTGCAACTCTTGTTCTTTAACGGACAATTGTGCTTTCAATGTTGCGTTTTCAGACTTGATGGTATTATACATAAACATCAACTGTCGAATCCTTGCTTCAAAAACGGCTAACAGCTTTTTTTGATCTTCAGTCATAAAAATTCGCCAAATTCCTTACAAAAGTAAAAATTCCCGGGCAGCTGACAAAAAATAATATAACATTTTTATATCCTTTCCGAAGAAATAAAACATATTCACATCCGGGCTAGGGGTATTTCTTTCTTAAGAACCGGTTTCCGTTGAATATTTTTACGTAAGTTTGTTCCGAAAATTGAATTATAAAAACGATGTGCAACAATGACCCCGATAAGTATAAACAGAATACGCATTTGGGACAGTCGTAAGAAAAAACAAAAATAACGTATGAATTACTACGAATTATCCTTTGCTATTACACCGAATACCGAAATAGCCGGGGATGTATTGGCAGGACTGCTTGGAGAGATCGGTTTTGAAAGTTTTACGGAAACGCCGGAGGGGATCAACGGATATATCGCCGCCGACTTGTTCGATGAAAGCCAATTATCGGAAATAATTGCTCGATTTCCGTTGGAAGCAACCATTGTATATACCTCTCACAGGATCGAATCTCAAAACTGGAACGAAGAATGGGAAAAAAACTTTTTCCAACCTATCGTTATCGATAATCAATGTGTGGTTTGCAGTTCTTTTCATCAGGATGTCCCGGATCTTCCTTATAAGTTGATTATCGATCCAAAAATGGCTTTTGGTACCGGACATCACGAGACCACCTCCTTAATGATCTCTTTCCTGCTTCATGCCGATCTAAAAAACAAATCGTTTCTGGATATGGGATGCGGGACCGCTTTATTAGCCATTTTGGCTCAAAAGAGAGGAGCCGGACCGGTAACCGCCATCGATAATGATGAATGGGCCTACCGGAATTCAATCGAAAATACCGAAACCAACCAAACCTCCGGAATTTATATTCGTTTGGGTGACGCAGCCCTGTTGGAAAAAGAAAAGTTCGATATTATTTTTGCAAATATCAACCGCAATATCCTCTTAAACGATATCCCGGCCTATGCTTCTTCCATGCATCCCGGAGGAGAGCTCTACCTCAGCGGATTTTATAAAGAAGATATTCCCGCTATAAGAAAAAGAGCGGAAGAATACGGATTTTCATTCATTACTTACTCCGAAAAAAACAACTGGGTAGCAGTACATATGAAAAAAGAATAATTTCCAACGTCCTTATTTATAACGATTCCGAACATAAAAAAATCCTTACTTATGGGGATTGTGTTTATTGATCCGGTTATCTTATTTTGCATTTATATTTTCACGAAAAGATATATGCGATTATTCTGTCATCTTATTTACGAATTCAAAAAAGGCGTAAGAGATTTGATTCTTTATACTGTTCCGGCCGACTCGGAAGAAAAAGTAAAAGAAAAATTACAAAAAAACGCAATCAGTTATGTAATTCAACCCCTGCCAAACGGCAATATAAATGTATTTTTCGGTAAAGAAGAATGCATTTCGGTAATCCGTAAAATATGTAATAAATCCTTGAACCGATTATCTCCGGAAGAAGATTTCATGCTGGGAATATTGCTGGGTTACAGCCTCCCCGAACAATGCCGCCGGTATTGTAAAAGACAAGAGCAAAATAACCCGGTACTTAATTAGGAGCTTTCCGATACAAGAATACAGCAATCATTGCATACAGAATATTCGGAATCCAAGCTGCAACGAACGGACTGACCAAACCGGAAACGGCAAATGAAGAGGATATTTGCATAAATAAAATATAGGAAAAACTCAACAACAATCCGATTCCGATATTAAATCCCATTCCTCCCTTTACTTTGCGGGCCGAAAGCGATGCCCCTATAATGGTAAGAATAAAGGCTGCAAACGGCATCGCAAACCGGTTATTAAATTCAATTTCAAATTGTTGAATACTTCCTATTCCTCTCTCTTTTTGCCGGTCAATATATCTTTTTAAGTCCAATGTAGTCATTTGCTCTGCATCATTTATAGAGATCATAAAATCCGAAGGAATGATTTGCAGGGTGGTATCAATACGCTCTCCTTTAATAATTTCTTCTTTCATTCCCACAAAGTTCCGGATCATATAGTTATGAATGGTCCAATGATAGGCCGAATCATAGGTAATGCTTTGCGCCGTGAGTCTGGAAATTAATTCTTTTCCTTCAAATTTTTCCAACGAAAATTGATATCCCGTATTGGTAGGGGAATTATAGCGATCAAAATAAACAATAACACCCGGAGAAACAGCGAATTGAATATTGGAGTCATATTCAACCTTTTTATTCCTTACATATTTATTCTGAAATTCGATCCTCGTCTTATTAGCGGGAGGAATTACAAAACTGTTCAATATAAATGTCAATAAAGCGATCAATGCAGCCGAAATCATATAGGGACGCATCAAACGTTTAAAACTCACTCCATTGGAAAGAATAGCTATAATTTCCGAATTTTCCGCCAGTTTGGATGTAAAAAAAATAACCGTTATAAATATGAATAAAGAACTGAACAGATTGGCATAATAAGGAATGAAATTCAAATAATAATCAAATATAATCGCTTTGGCCGGTGCAGAATTTTTTATAAAATGATCAATCTTTTCGTTAAAATCAAATATGACAGAGATGGAAATGATAAGCAGAATAGCAAAAATATAAGTGCCTATAAACTTCTTTATGATATACCGATCTATTATTTTCAAATATTTCATCTGCAAATTATAATCTGGTTTGCAATTTCGGACACATATTTCGTTTCCAAGAAGAAAAATCCCCCGCAAGAATGTGTTCGCGGGCTTCTTTTACCAATCCAATGTAAAAAGCCAGGTTATGAATAGAAGCTATTTGTAAACCCAATATCTCTTCCACTGTAAATAAATGGCGAAGATACGCTTTTGAATACAAACGGTCAACGGCTGATGCCCCCGATTCTTCTAAAGGAGAAAAATCACTTTCCCATTTTTTATTTTTTATGTTAATAATCCCTTCCCGGGTAAAAAGCTGCCCGTTACGTCCGTTGCGGGTGGGCATGATACAATCGAACATATCCACCCCTCTTTCAATAGCTTCCAATAAATTAGCGGGAGTACCTACTCCCATTAAATATCGGGGCTTATCTTGAGGGAGGATTTCATTTACAACTTCAATCATTTCATACATCTTTTCGGTAGGCTCCCCGACTGCAAGTCCTCCGATTGCATTCCCTTCCGCTCCTTTAGATGCAACATTCTCTGCGGCTCGTATTCTCAGATCCCGATAGACACATCCCTGAACAATGGGAAATAAAGTCTGGCTGTATCCGTATTTTTCTTCTGTATTATTAAATCGTTGAATACATCGGTCCAACCACCGTTCGGTAAGAGCCAACGATTTTTTGGCATAGTCATATTCTGCATCTCCGGGAGTACATTCATCAAAAGCCATTATAATATCGGCCCCGATAGAGCGCTGAATATCCATCACATTTTCCGGAGTAAACAGATGTTTGGACCCGTCTATATGAGACCGGAAAACAGCCCCTTCCTCCTGTAACTTTCGATTATCGGCCAATGAAAATACCTGAAATCCGCCGCTATCGGTCAAAATGGGGCGGTTCCAACCGTTAAATCGATGCAAACCTCCCGCTTTTTCCAATACATCCGTACCGGGGCGTAAATACAAGTGATAGGTATTTCCTAATATAATCTCTGCTTTAATATCTTTTTCGAGTTCCATAAAATGAACGGCCTTTACAGTTCCGCGAGTTCCGACAGGCATAAAAACAGGCGTTTCAATCGGACCATGATCCGTAACGATAAGACCGGCCCTTGCATTTGAAAGACTATCTGTATGTTGAAGCGTAAATTCCATTCTTCATATTTTCTGCAAAGGTAAATCTTTTTTTGTACTTTTGTATTCATGCATGTGTTACTCATTCACAATAAATATGGAGCATATAGCGGAGAAGAAGCCGTGGTGGAAAAGCAAACCGCATTATTTCGCTCTATGGGGCACAGAGTCAGCTGTTTTTTCCGAAACAGCGCAGATATACGAACATCTTTTTTAGGAAATATTAAAGCATTTTTTAACGGGTTTTATTCCCGAAGCGCGGTGAGAGAAATTAAAAAAAGACTGCAAAGTGACAGGCCGGATGTGGTAGTCATTCACAATTTATACCCTCTTATTTCTCCCGCTATTTTGAAATACGTAAAACGGGCCGGCATACCTGTTATCATGACAGTACACAATTATCGACTGATGTGTCCTACCGGTTTATTTTTAAGGAATTACAAACCTTGTGAATGTTGCTTGAAGGGCTCGGAATGGAATTGCATTAAATATAACTGTGAACATTCTTTATTTAAAAGTACGGCCTATGCCGCTCGTAATTGGTATGCAAGAAAAACAAAAGCCTATTTCAATAATGTAGATGCCTTCGCATGCATTACCCGGTTTCAAACGAAAAAATTAATTCAAGCCGGATATCAACCCGAAAAGATGTTCTTTATCCCTAATTTTATGGATAAGATCGACAGTTATCAACCGGTTACAGGTGAATATGTGGCTGTCTCCGGGAGATTAAGCAAAGAAAAAGGGATTGATTTGATTTTGAAAGCAGCCGAACAAACACCGCATATTCGGTACGTGTTTGCCGGGGCCCCACGCCCGGAAGACCCTCCGATCCTCCATGTACCGGCCAAT
>DAIQOU010000560.1:0-3299 GCA_036787725.1 Bacteroidales bacterium | reverse complement strand
GAAAATATTGGCAAAATTCTGATTGGTTATTTTTTTGTCGTATTTTGCCTCGTATAAATAAGCATCAATTAATGTATGATCTACTTCCACTTCAAATAATTGGAAAAATTTTCTGGCAAAAAATTCTTCTTCTCGGTGTAATTTGATCTCATCGAGGATATCTTCCTTGTCTTTGTTGAATTTTTTTGAAGTTGTTTGGTGAAAAATACCTTCGGGAAGAATGTCATATATTCCTTCTTTATTGGCTTTTATATGCAGATAATCCAATAAATCATATTGAGAATAGTGCAATTGAACTTCTTCAATATCTTTCGAATAACCTCGCTTTGCACCTCCTTCTCTAATAATCATGATCCGTTCGGGATCAAAGCCTTGCTCTATAAGATCGGCTGCGATTATTTCTGCTTTAAAATCCGAGTCAGTAGTGTTTGCCTGCTTTTCTGTCAATTCCAGATCTAATATTTTTTTTTTCGCTTGCATTTCTTATTAATCAAGAATAGTCCATTCCGATTTTTTGGGTCCCAAATCTATTTTTTGAGTTTTTTCTGCCACTACAATATTTTCTTTATGTTGACCAATGTATTCGAGAGTGCTTAATCGGATCCATAATTCCGAAAAAACAGATAAAAAATAGTTCGTTTGTTCCATCATTAAGCGGATGTTATGGTGATCATACGTTATTTCCAACATGTTTTTAAGAATTTCTACGAAATTACCGGGAGTAACGTCGCTCCATTCATAAAAATATTGGAGCATTTCTTCTTTCTTTTTCTTAGGAATATAGTTGATACTGACAAAACAAGCGTGTGCTAAAGACGAAAATGTATTAATTGTTTCTATAGGAGCATAAAATCTCCCTTTATTTCGAAAATTAAAATAAATAGTGGATATAAAATTGAGCAAATGTTCACATACGGATTTGATATTTTTAGCGATGTCGGAAATGTTTTCTCGTTCACGAATTTTTTGTATGATTTTATTAGAAGATATTTCTATATCATTTAAATATTTTCCAAAAGCTTCGTAATATTTTTTCAAATCGGGATGGCTGGTCATGGAGGTACATGGAGGTATATAGTGAGAGTCTACTTCATAGCGGTCTCCTCTTTTTGTTACCCTTCCGATAATGAGGTGATGCTTCCCGAACTCTTCGGAATGAATTTGCCCGGCCGGTTTTATGAATAAGTTGTAGGACTTACCCGAATGGGGATGACGCGGAGGTGTTTCTTCCGGATCCGGATCTCCTAAAGGATGTCTGTCAAATGGCCGAACGACAAGAATTACATCCCAAAATAAATTTTCTTTATTGGGACCGGCTTTATCGATGTCATCTTCAAAAGGATAATCTAATTTCAAGTATTCGGAATGATCTACGGGATTGATGTTTATCCTGCATCCGCCCGCAGTAATGGCATTGCATTGCCTCAGTTCTATTTCGACGTGATTGGTAATTCGTTCCGTAATTTCAAAGTTATTGGATAACTTTTCGTCTTTATAAGGAGGCAGTAAACCGAAATTGTAATTAGTTAAACGCATATTTGATGCATCTCGTACTACATCAATAAAGTAGTCTTCGGTTTGAACTAAATGATCTTTGGATATTTTCATTCCATCGACCCAGTTTACTAATGTTTTTTTTATTGGAAACAGCATGTCTTTTTACTATTTATTGGGTTTAATTTATTATGTTCAATCAACAATAATATTTTGTCTGTTGTCGCTTCTATCTTCAATAACTTCAGTAGGAGCATGTTCACTTACTCGTTTAGCCATGATGGTGTATTTTTCTTTGATTTTGTTATCTGTTATGGAGAGATCGGGATCAACATATTTTCTGGGATGAAAAAACGATCTTTTTACATAAAATATCCAGCCGAAAATGTTTTCGTTATCTTTAACGACAATGGGGTTCAATGGAAACTTAAGGTTATAATCGGTTAGAAATTTTTGAAACCATGTACCGAAGGACATATTATCCGGAGCTTTTGCCTTGATCTTGGAAGGGGTAAGATCATCAGTTTTTTTGAATAATTCCAACTCCATTACTAATAATTTGTTATAATCCATGGTCTCAAATAAGGAAAGATCTTCCTTGTCTGAATATTTCCAAACTTTATATATTTCCAATGGGATTGCCATATATTTTTTATAGGTCTCCCAAAATAAGGAAGGAAATACAAAAGTTAATAAGCAGGTGCATGCCCATATTCCGTATTTTAATTCGTTACATAAATTGAATATCAAAGAAAAAAAGGCAGCTCCGACAAACATCATCAGAAATTGAATGAAGAATTCAATGGAATAAGGCCTTTTCTCGTCTGCTGCAGGCAGAAAACGTTTTAATAATTTAATATTGTTCCATCCCAGAATAAGATAAAGAATCTGGAGCAAAATATAAAGGTAAGGCATAAACCAATAATCAATGAAACCCAGTAAAGCCGGGAGGCTGAGAATTAAGGAACCTAACAGGACATAGAAAATGAGTTTTTTATTCTTAAAAAGTTTATTCTTTTTGGCTATGAAATAGGCTATAAAACCGAAAATTATAGCCAGTAATGGCATTAATAAGTAAGATGTCAAGAATTTTAATGCAAAGACACTCATGTTTTTATTGTTTATTGTTTTGCCAAACCCGGAATTATGGTGTTTGACATTCTCTTCTGTTAATCAAATGTATTTTATCGGATTCGGATTTTTCAAACTTATATCTTTTCCGGGTCCGAAAAGCTTCCTCATATCGTTGTGTCGGTATTTTTCTTTTTTTCATAATTGAATTAGTCTGAGGATAAAGGGCCCAGATATAATGAATAATAAAAACAGCACTTGCTTCCCGTACTTATAATCTTTGCATCAATTTGAATATCAACTCTTTTTCGTATGGAAGTGGCCCCTGAAAATTCATATTCTCTTTTTGTGTCAAAAAACTGTACTTTGGGTGCTACATCACATATTCTGGGTTCGTATTTCCGGATTGCTTCCGAAATGAAATGAATAAATTGATCTTCCCATCTTGATTGGGAAACTACACGTTCAAAATCCAGTTCCCAAATATTACATCCGAATCCCGGATCGTACTTGTGTTCTCCCGGACAAGTGGTGATAATTAATTCCAAATTTTGATCAATGGATTCTTTCTCATTGCACTTTGATAAACTTCGTATATTGGACTCAAATATACGTGTGAAATTTATAGGTAATTTGTAATAATCCACAGAGTAAATATTTAGTTATATTATCGTTTTTTAATCATAACAGTGCAAATATAAAAAAAAATATGTACATTGCGCCAAGATTATAAA
>DAIQOU010000095.1:0-12308 GCA_036787725.1 Bacteroidales bacterium | reverse complement strand
TATTAAAATCAGGTCAACGGGAAAAATTGGATAAAAAAGCGATTCTGATTATTCATAATAAAAAAAATATTGCTCCTTTCAGTTGGATGCGTTATGTCGTGATTTCCCGGACGGATTTAGAAGAGAGCGGGCGGGAAATCCTTCTCCATGAGTTGGCGCATATTCGTAAATATCACAGTTGGGACCTGTTGATTACGGATTTTTGTATCTTCTTTCAGTGGTTTAATCCTGCTGTGTGGTTGTTGAAACAAGAGTTGCAGAACATACATGAATATGAAGCGGACGAAATGGTAATCCGAGAAGGTGTAAATGCAAAACAATATCAGTTATTATTAATAAAAAAAGCTGTTGGCACAAGGCTCTACTCTATGGCCAACAGCTTTAATCACAGTAAACTTAAAAAACGTATCACTATGATGTTAAAAGAAAAATCAAGTCCGTGGGCAAAATTGAAGTATCTTTATGTACTTCCTTTAGCAGTTGTTGCAGTAGCTGCTTTTGCCCGCCCCGAAGTCTCTAATGAATTAAAAGAGATTTCCAAGTTCAAAGTTAATGATTTAACTGCAATTTCAGAACCGGATGAAACAAAAAGTCCGATGATTCTTCCCGGAGAAAATGTCTCGGTAGCCGATGAGATTCAAAACTTATTGGTGGAGCCTGAAGAAGATTCTTCTCCGGTGGCGCTTCGGGAAGAACGGATTAATGATACGGGCCATCTTCCTTCCGGTTCTTATTTGCAACTTTCGGATGTAAATTATGAAGCGGAGTCCAATGTTTTGTTATCCGGTCCGGCGGAGTTGGTATCACCGGTATCGGAACCGGAACTTTTGAATGGAAATAAAGAGGCCGCAGTATTTGATGATGATAATCCCAACATCTCTGAGGGTATTGTGCTTCGATTAGAAGATAATGATAAAAAGCCGCTTATTATTATAGATGGAAAGGAAGTAACAGACAATATCTTAAGTTCTATAGATCCCAACCGGATCGAAAATGTCAGTGTATTGAAAGATCCCGCTGTAACAATGGAGTTGTATGGAGAAAAAGGTGCTAACGGGGTGATACTTATTACCTTGGTGGATAAAAAAGCTGTCTCCGAAAAGAGCACTCGTTCCGAAAGTAATCTGACTGTCCGGGGTGAAGTGAAGGACAGTGCCGGTAAACCGGTAGTGGGGGCGACCATAATTATTGTCGGGAAATCTACGGGTACCATATCGGATACGAAAGGTAGATTCAGTTTGGCCGCAAATGAGTCGGATGAACTTTCTGTTTCCCATATAGGAATGAAAAAGACATTGGTCAAGGCACAGTCGACATTGATTATTATATTGGAAAAGGAATGAATCACTATGATTTATTTCCTTGGCAGGTTATAAAACACAAAACACCGAACGGCATATCGTTCGGTGTTTTGTGTTTTATATAAAGCAAAATTAAAACTTGACAGCAATCCCCACTGCAATGGATTCCTGGTCCCAAGCGGAAATCAGAGCGCTGTATTTTGCTTCTCCAAAAAAAGATACCCGCTCGTTCAGTTCCATTTCGGTGCCGGCTCCCACATTAAATCCAAAACCATCGTCACCATTGTCATAACTTAAAAAGCCTGCCCCGAGAATAGGATATAATTTCAGTCCCCGAGTAACCGGGAATACACGATGTATATCCACATTGAATCCGGCTGCACTATTGGTATGATCTACTTCAAAAAAATAATTGAAAGAAGGAACTATACGTAATTCATTTGTCATTCCGTATTGAAAACTGATTCCGATTCCTCCCTGCTCCCATTTCGTAGAATAGGCGGCATTTACTCCTAATGACATTTCTCCTTTTTGTGCGGAGACAACCGGAAGACAACCGATAAGGATAATAAAAAATACAATAAACTTTTTCATATGTTACTTTTTTGTATTAAGGTTTGAACCCGCATTTCATTCATAGGTATGACTTTTCTATGCGGGTTTTTATACCGAAAAAATATACTAAATTCCCAATGATGCCCTGACTTCTTCCACTTTTTTCTCCGAATTGGCTTCGGCTGTTATCAACTCTTCCTTTGAAGACACTTTGTCATGCACTTCAATGTAGAATTTGATTTTTGGTTCTGTTCCGGAAGGACGGATGGATACTTTGGTATTGTTTTCCGTAAAATATTGCAAAACATTGGAGGTGGTAGGCATATTTAGTGTGAAGTTTTCATTTTGAATCAGATCGATTCCTACCAATTTTGCATAATCTTTAATGATAACTACTTTTGAACCGGCCAGTTCTGTAGGCGGGTTTTCCCGGAAATTTTTCATCATTGCCTCAATTTCTTCAGCTCCCGATTTTCCTTTTTTTACGACGGAAATGCCTTTTTCTTTAGAAAAGCCGTATTCTATATAAATATCTTGGAGCAATTGGTAAAGTGTTTTACCTTTATCTTTTGCCCACGCTGCAATTTCAGCCAATAACATACAAGCCGATACAGCATCCTTATCCCTTACAAAATCCTCTGCCAGAAATCCGTAACTTTCTTCTCCTCCGCCAATGTATTTTTTCTTCCCTTCATTTTCGCGCATTACGGCAGCAATCCATTTGAAGCCGGTATAGCAATCATACATTTCTATTCCGTTTTTCTCTGCAATTGTTTTTACCAGTTCTGTAGAAACGATTGTTTTCACTACATATTCATTGCCTTCTAATTGACCGGATTCTTTTCTGCGTGTAATAAGATAATATAGAAAGAGTAATAACGTTTGGTTGCCATTGATTAATACAAATTCATCTTCTTCATTTCGTACTGCAGCTCCTACCCTGTCTGCATCGGGATCGGAAGCCATGACCAATTCGGCACCGGTTTCCAATGCTTTTTTTACTGCCATTTCCAGTGCTGCTGGTTCTTCCGGATTAGGAGAAATCACAGTAGGGAAATCGCCGCTTACCACATCTTGTTCCGGGACATGGATGATATTGGTAAATCCCATGGCTTTCAATCCTGCGGGAATTAATTTTACTCCTGTTCCGTGGATCGGAGTATAGACGATTTTAATATCATGATATTTTTGAATCGCTTCCGGAGAAAGGGAGATGGATAACAGGTCTTGGATGTATTTCTCATCTGTTTCTTTTCCCAATATTTCAATCAGGCTTTTATCTCCTTTGAAATTAATGTCTTCAACGGAACGAATTTTATTAACTTCAGCAATAATATTTTTATCATGTGGCGTAATTACTTGTGCACCATCTTCCCAATATGCTTTATAACCGTTGTATTCTTTGGGATTATGAGAGGCTGTGAGAATAATTCCGCTTTGACAACCCAACTGTCTGATCGTATAACTGATTTCCGGAGTAGGACGTAAATCTTCGAACAAATAGGCTTTTATTCCATTGGCAGAAAAGATATCGGCAGATATTTCGGCAAATTTCCGGCTGTTATTCCGGCAGTCATGTCCGATAACTACCTTGATTTGAGGAAGAGAAGAAAATTCTTGTTTTAAGTAATTAGCCAGTCCTTGTGTTGCTGCGCCTACCGTATAGATATTTACGCGATTGGTTCCGGCCCCCATAATTCCTCGTAGTCCTCCCGTACCGAATTCCAGATCTTTATAGAACGATTCGATTAATTCGGTTTTATCTTCATTATCCAACATACGTTGAACTTCTTTCCGGGTTTCTTCATCATAACCGTCGGATAACCAATTTTGAGCTTTGGTGATAACTTGTTTTAATAAATTGTCATTTTCCATCATTTTTGTATTTAGAAGATCATTTAATTTCTTTTACTTTTAATTTATTTCCTGTTTCCCGAATGATGAGCTTATAATATTCTTCATCATAAACCGGGCGTTCGGGGTAGGCCGGCTGTCCGTATTCATTTCTTTTGAATTGTCCGTTTTCTTCTTTTTTAATAACTCCATCAATATATTTTACAAGTATTTTTTCTTCCAGGTTTTTCCAGGTTCGGAATGCTTTTTCTGCCTGGTCGTGGCTGTATTCTGTCAGGAATTCAATTGCTTGTTTTTTATCTGTTTTTGCTATTTCTGCCGCTTTTTGTTCTATCGGATCTTGCATCAACAGAAATCCGTTTTCCAGTTTCTCTTGCACCGGCTTGGTATCTTGGATAATCTGATTATAGCGACTGTAGGCTGTATTGGCGACTTGATTATGAAGCCAAAACGCTGAAGTTGGAGAATAAGTATAAAGATCCCCGTTACCGCAACGATAGGATTCCGGGATGGTCGTCATGCATGCATACATCGGTGTGTATACCGTAAATCGAGCATCATCTGTACCAAACCAAAGTACCCCTCCCACCTCATTGGGAAGATAATTTCGTACTTGTCCTATAAAAGTAAATCCCGTTTGTTGAGTGGAAATGGGACGTTCAAAACAATATTCGACTTCCCCTACTTTCCACTGTAAAGGAGAAAAGCGATAGGGTGAGTGAAAAGGACCCGCTCCTATGTCCAATGTAGCGTCCAACTCGGTTCCTTCGTAATGATCACGCATCATCTCCATCAGATCTTTTACTCCTAATTTTCTATCCGGCTTAAGATATAAGGGCATCGGAACAGTAGATTCCCCTTTCGCATAATCAATCCATTTTGCGGCTTCTTTATGGAAGCGGTTAAAAAAAGACCATACCCTTGCTTCACAATAACGAAGACCTCCAAAATCTAACGGATTATATGCTTTTGCAAAACTGAAGTCCGGGTCTTTTCCGGAGAAATAACCCTTTTCTCGGGCAAAGGATATGACATCTTTGGAGTAAATACAGTTTTGAGGATCATTTAGCGGAAATTGTTGAATTCGAGCTTGATTGGCATGGGCGGAAATACAGTCGTCCGGGATACGTACAGCCACCCAAACAGCTCCTTTCCTTCCCGGTCCTTTCCCTATCATTTCCATAATCCAGACTTCTTCGGGATCCGCAATCGAAAAGGATTCTCCTTCACTGTAATAACCAAATTCAGAAACAAGGTCTGTCATGATTTGGATAGCCTCTCGAGCTGTTTTTGCTCGTTGAAGTGTAATGTATATTAAACTGCCGTAATCCATTATTCCGGTAGAATCCGTCAATTCTTTTCTCCCTCCGAAAGTAGTTTCACCAATACATAATTGATGCTCATTCATATTTCCTACGACATTGTGTGTTTGCTTTACCTGAGGAATTCTTCCTAATAATTTTCCGGTATCCCATTCATATACATCCAACATCTCTCCTTCCGGATAAGTCTTAGCCGGCCAATGATAAAGTTCTCCGTAGAGGGAGTAAGAATCAGCAGAATAAGTAATCATTGCGGATCCGTCAACTGAAGCGGCTTTACCTACCAATAAATTGGTGCAAGCCCATGAAGGTATAAAAATAAAAGAAAAAAACACTAATGCAATAACTCCCTTTTTCATAATCGGTCGCATTTATTAGAATTGATTTGGAAATCAAAGATAGAATTTTTTAAGCAAATTTTCGAATTATATTGAAAAACAGGATCAGGCTTTTCTGCTTTCCTCTTTTATTGTTTGTTTTCATTATATTCTATTTAATTTGGTTTGATATTAGTAATCAATGTTTTATCTGTTTTCTGAAGCTGCAGGATGAGTTGATTTCGGCTTTCATTCTATGGAGTGCTGTGGGTTATTAATAGTTAAATAATATTAATCATACTACTTTGCATGGCATAGTACTAATGTTTTTATATATCTTTGCAATATAAATTCATTATTTAAAGATATGAAAGCGGATAACGTAAAATCTCAGATGAGAAAAGGAGTGTTGGAATATTGCACTCTTTTAATTCTGTCAAAAGAACCTGCCTATGCTACCGATATTATTACTCGATTGCAAGAAGCACGGTTAATCGTAGTTGAAGGTACGCTTTATCCTCTGTTAACCCGATTGAAAAATTTGGGATTATTGAGTTATCAGTGGATAGAATCTACACAAGGCCCTCCTCGGAAATATTACGCATTGACTCCGTCCGGAATCCTTTTTTTAAAAGAGTTGGAGCAAGCCTGGAATGAGATCAATGAAACCATCAATCATCTAAAAAATTAATAATTAATTCATATGAAAAAAACATTAACTGTCAATTTGAACGGAACGGTATTCATTATTGATGAGGATGCTTATACATTATTAGATGAATACATCCGGAATTTACGAATTTATTTTCGTAAAAATGAAGATTCGGAGGAAATCGTATCCGATATTGAGGCTCGTATAGCAGAGTTGTTTAGTGACCGGCTTCGTTTGGGATATACCATTGTAGATATAAATCATGTTAAAGAAGTAATCGAGAAAATCGGTAATCCTAAAGATTTTGGAGATACGGAAGAGGCGGATACAGAAAATTTTTCCTCTGAAGAAGTAAAAAAGAAGATAAAAAAGAGGTTTTATCGGGATGTTGATAATAAAGTATTTGGAGGATTGTGTTCCGGACTTGCGAATTATTTCGGATGGGATGCCACTCCTTTACGGATCATTATGTTTATTCTTATATTTGTGACTTCATTCTGGATAATACCTATTTATTTAGTGTTTTGGATATTTGTTCCGGCTGCCAAAACGGCTGAACAAAAGCTGGAAATGAAAGGGGAAGAAGTCAATCTGGAAAACATAGGTAAAAAAATAGCTGAACCGGTTCAACAGAGGAGTGGCGTAGGTGAAGCATTGGTAATGTTATTAAAACTATGTTTAATCGGATTGGGAATTTTGATTGGCATTCCGCTGTTGTTTGCTTTTGTTATTATATTGATTGTATTATTTGCTCTTTGTTTCGGATTGGGAACTGTTCCGTTCATGGATTTCTTTGAATTTGAGTTACCTTATTCGGGTCATCCGGCTTTATTATTTGGAATATTACTATTATTTCTGGGCATTCCCTTAATTATGTTCATTTATAATCTTCTGGCACGTTCGGGGAAAACAAGTCCTTTGGCTAACGGTTTGAAATGGGGCGGATTGGCAGTTTGGTTTATTGCTTTATTTGCATTGATTTTTTTCGGATTTAAGATTTTAAATGATTCGGGAAAATCATGGAATAAGGGTAATTGGACTTTTTCAATCGGAGACCATGAAACAAATGTTATAATCCCGAGTGGAGTTCTTTCCGATATTCAAGCTACACTTCCGGCTTTTAAAACGTTGCGGCTGGAAGATAATTTAATAGCTAATGTAAGATTGGAACAAACGCCCGATTCGGCGAGAATATTGATAAATGGTGATGCAAATTTAATTGAGGCTGTACGTTGGAATGTATCCGAAGAAGGAGAGTTGGTACTCTCATCAGAAGGAATGGGAAAGCAGGGCAGTGATATAATCATTAAAATCAGTGCTCCGGGGATAGAACAAGTAAGAATCAAGTCTTTGGGATCTGTAACTGCTGATAGTAAAATCCAATCGGATTATTTTTCTGTCAGCATTGACGGGGCCGGAAAATTTCGTGCAGATTCATTAGAAATAAAAGAATTGAAAACGCATATAAAAGGAGTGGGTTCCATATCGGTAGGAGGTAAGGCTTATAATGCTGATTTTCTGTTGGACGGGGCCGGGAAAATTGAAGCTTTTGATTTGGATGCGGATACTGTTTTTGCAGTATTGAAAGGAGTGGGTGCATTAGAGTGTAATCCGATTGATAAATTGGATGCTTCGGTAAATGGAGTAGGAAAAATAACTTATAAAAATGAACCTCCGCTCAAAGATGTCAATATTAGCGGAATGGGAAAAGTGATGAAAGAATAAGTACCCGAGATTAATCTGTTTGTCCGACAACGAGTAGTTTGGTTACTTGTTGTCGGACAATTTATTGAAGAGATAAACCTTGTTCGTTGCGGAAATCTTTTTTACTTTTGTTGATTGTATTATCTAAAGAATATAGTAATGAAAATTGTTTCCTATAATTTAAATGGAATTCGTTCCGCTCTTAATAAAGGTTTATTGGAATGGTTGGAAGGAGCTTCTCCGGATGTGTTTTGCGTTCAGGAAACGAAAGCGCAACCGGATCAGATCGAATCTTTATTGTTTCAAAGTTTAGGTTATAATTTCTGTGCTATAAATTCAGCTCAAAAAAAAGGCTATAGCGGGGTAGCTGTTTTTTCTAAAAAGGCTCCGGATTATTATTCTTTGGGAATGGATAATCCGTTTTTTGATGCTGAGGGAAGAATAATCCGGATGGACTTTGGAGATTTAACCATTGTTTGCGTTTATATCCCCTCGGGAACTACAGGAGAGGTACGGCAAACTTTAAAGATGGAGTTCTTAGCTCTTTTTACCGAGTATATTCTCCGATTGAGAGAAGAACGACCTAATCTTATTATTTGTGGAGATTATAATATTTGTCATAAACCGATTGATATAAATCACCCCGAAAGACATCTGAAATCTTCCGGGTTTTTGCCGGAAGAAAGAGCTTGGTTTGACAGCTTTGTCGAGTTGGGCTTTGCAGACTCTTTCCGGGAATTCAATCAAGAACCCGATCAATACAGTTGGTGGAGCTTTCGGTCCGGCGCCAGAGATAAGAACTTAGGTTGGAGGATTGACTATCACTTGGTTTCCGATTCATTAAAAAAGCAATTAAAGTCTGCCGGCATTTTGTCTGATGTGAAGCATTCGGATCATTGTCCTGTTTTTGTGGAGATAGATTAATATGCAAAGTTCTTACGAATCCAAGCAAAGTTTTAAGTATATTTTCCTTATAACTGCAATTATTATTGCACTTGCCTCTGTATTGGTGACCAATGTATTGGTTCGCAGTTTGTCGAAAGAAGAGCGAAAAAAAATAGAACTTTGGGCGAATGCGGTTAAATTAATGTCTGTTCAAACCGGAAAAGAAGAAAGTGGTATTGACCCGGATATATTCAATGATTATGATAATCTGATTCTGCAAATTGTTAACGAAAATACTATCCCGCTATTGTTGACGGATGATAACGATAGTGTTATGTTGTCTGCTAATATCAAAGTGCCGGAACAAAATGGAGAGTTGTTCCTCAAAAAAAAAGCAAAAGAATTCAAGAAAAAACGTTCTCCCATTGTCTTAGATTTTGATGACGGAACTTATCAATATGTATATTATGATGATTCAACCGTATTGAAGCGATTGCAGCTATTTCCTTATGTACAGCTCGGAATTGTGTCTGTTTTTATTATTGTATCCTTTTTGGCGTTGAGCAGTTCTAAGAAAGCAGAACAAAATAAAGTCTGGGTAGGACTTTCCAAAGAAACCGCTCATCAGTTGGGCACTCCCATATCTTCGTTGATGGCTTGGGTGGAATACCTGAAAACAAAAAATATAGATACCAAGTTGCTGGCGGAAATGGATAAGGACGTCCAACGACTGAAAACCATTGCCGAACGTTTTTCTAAAATAGGTTCCAATCCGTCTCCCGAACCGATGGACTTAGTGGAAGTAATGAAGCAAGCCTTGGATTACATGTCCAAGAGAATATCTTCTAAAGTCATCATTCAACCTCATTTCCCGGACCGGCCGATTTTGGTGTTGATGAATGAATCTTTATTTGGCTGGGTGATTGAGAACCTGATTAAAAATGCGATTGATGCAATGAATGGAGAAGGAATGATCGATATCTCCATTATAGAAAAAGGAAAATATGTAAAGATTGATATTACCGATACCGGGAAGGGGATACCCAAATCCAAATTCGATCTTATTTTCCAACCCGGCTACACCACTAAAGAAAGAGGATGGGGGCTGGGCTTGTCATTAGTGAGAAGAATTATAGAATCTTATTTGCAGGGAAAAATATATGTCCTTCGTTCAGAACTGAATAAAGGGAGTACTTTTCGTGTTGAACTTAAACCTTATATTTCTTAAAAATCCTCGTTTCAAATAATTTACATGCAAATTTTGTTTTCATATTTATTTTTTTAATACCTTTGCCCAACTTTTAGAAATAACATTGGGAAAGTTTGATCCATATAAGGTTGATTTAAAAAATATGGCTTCGGATATTCAGGAGTATGAATATCGGATAACCAATCAATTTTTTACAGACATTGACGGAGATGAAGTTCAAAAAGGTAAAGTCAACGTTAATTTGACTGTTAAGAAACTTTCCGGAATGTTTGAATTTTTGTTTACAATAGAAGGAGTGATTATCATATCGTGTGACAGGTGCTTGGACGATATGGATTTTCCCGTAAGTACTTCCAATCGGTTAATTGTCAAGTTGGGTGCTGATTATTCGGAGGAAAATGATGAAATTGTTATTATTCCCCGAGATGAAGGAGTAATTAATTTGGCGTGGTTTATTTATGAATTTATTGCTTTGACAATACCGATTAAGCATGTACATGCTCCCGGAAAGTGCAATAAAACAATGTCCTCAAAATTAAAAAAACACTCTGTGAGATCAACAGATGAAGATGATATCGATGCGGATGATCCGGGAGATATTATTATCACAGATGAGGATGAGAGTTCGACCGATCCGAGATGGGATGCACTGAAGGGCTTGAATAAAAATGATGATTAATTAAAATAATAATAAAATGGCACATCCTAAACGAAGAACAGGTAAGTCTAGAAAGGCTAAACGGAGAACTCATGACAAAGCAGTAATGCCTACCATGGCAATTTGTCCCAATTGCGGAGCTTGGCATATTTATCACACAGTATGCGGAGAATGCGGATATTACAGAGGTAAATTGGCAATTGAAAAGGCAGCAGCCGTTTAAATGCTAAGGGGAAGTTCAGCCTTTGAATAAAAGAAGTAGCCCTAAATATGCTTTTAGGGCATTTTTTTTAAAGATAATTAAAAGAACATGGGAAAAGTAAATGCAGTAATAAAAGGGATTTCCGGATGTGTCCCGAATTATATAATGACGAATGAAGAAATCTCTACCATGGTGGACACATCCGATGAATGGATTATGAGCCGAATCGGCATAAAAGAGAGACGGATCTTAAAGAAAGAAGAAGGTACGGGTATTTCTTATTTGTCTGCTAAAATAGTGTCGGATTTGCTTCAAAAGACAGGAACTGATCCATTGGAAGTTGAAGCTGTTATTTTTGCAACTTCTACTCCGGACTATATTTTACCCAATGCTGCTTGTCTTACCGCTTATAAAACCGGAATGACAAATGCATTTGGTTTTGATTTGGGTGCTGCTTGCAGCGGATTTATTTATGCTTTAGAGGTGGGTGCCTCATTTATTACTTGCGGGAAATATAAAAAGATAGTAGTAATCGGAGGTGATATTCTTTCGGTGGTTACTAACTATACCGATCGAAATACATGTCCGATATTTGGAGATGGTTGCGGTGCTGTTTTATTGGAACCGACTACCGAGCCGATAGGCGTGTTGGATTCTATATTGAAATCGGATGGAAACAGCTTGGAACATTTGCATATGTTGGCCGGCGGTTCTGTTAATCCGGCTTCTTTTGAGACTGTAGAAAAAAATGAACATACGATTTGGCAGGATGGTCGTGTCGTTTTTAAACATGCTGTATCCAAGATGGGAGATACTTGCGTTGAATTAATGAGGAGAAACGGGCTAACGACAGAAGATATCGCTTGGGTTGTACCTCATCAGGCTAATTATCGTATTATTGATGCCGTTGCCAAAAGAATCGGTGTTCCTATTGAGAAAGTAATGATCAATATTGAAAAATACGGAAATACCAGTGCCGGAACAATTCCTTTGTGTTTGTGGGATTGGGAACCTCGATTGAAGAAAGGAGACAATATTATATTGACGGCTTTTGGCGCCGGATTCACCTGGGGAGCCACTTATCTGAAATGGGGGTATGATCCTCAATAATTTTCTTTTATATGCATAGATCGGGGTTTGTTAATATTGTAGGGAATCCCAATGTCGGTAAGTCGACTTTAATGAATGCATTGGTGGGAGAGAAAGTGTCTATCATCACTTCTAAGGCTCAAACCACCCGCCATCGTATTATGGGTATTGTCAATACGGAAGAACTTCAGATTGTTTATTCGGATACGCCGGGCGTTCTCCATCCTAATTATAAATTGCAGGAAAGTATGCTTACTTTTTCCGAATCGGCTTTACAAGATGCAGATGTGTTACTTTATGTGACAGATGTAATTGAAAAAACGGATAAAAATGAATTTTTTATCGAAAAAATAAAGAAAATAGATTCTCCTCTCCTATTGCTGATTAATAAAATAGATCTTACTAATCAGGAAGAATTGATCAAATTGGTGGAAATGTGGAAGTCTGTTTTGCCTCATGCCGAGATAATTCCCATCTCAGCCACTAATAAATTCAATATTGATTATTTACAGAAGAAAATTATCAGTTTAATTCCTGTTTCTCCTCCCTATTTTGATAA
>DAIQOU010000559.1:0-3306 GCA_036787725.1 Bacteroidales bacterium | reverse complement strand
TCGTGTTTTGCTGCAATTTGAATTTGCATTTTGCAGCAAAACGAAGTTGGCTCTTGCGGCAATCCCGAAAAGTATCTTGGAAATGCTGTTGACCGGGTTGTTCCGGTTCAGTCTTATTTTTTTGCTAACTGGCTTTTTTCGAACGCCGCATTATGACAGTTTACCCTTCACGCGGTAATCGCATCCGATTCGTAACCGGCCGGGAAATATGCGACCTTTTAAGACAGTTTCCGGTACCCGAATTTTCTAGTGTTTAAGTTGGGTTTATAAAATTAAAGAACCAAAAATCAGAGATTGACAGAACTATTTTGAGTGAATCATTTCCGGGTGTGTTCATTAATTGTTTGATTCTTAACTACAAATGCTTTTTTTCCTTTAAAATCAAGTATCTTTGCAGTTTCAGAAGAATTTAAGGTAAAAAGAAAGAATGATTACAGTAAGCAATTTAGCAATTCAGTTTGGTAAAAGAATTTTATTTCAAGATGTTAATTTAAAATTTACTCCGGGCAACTGTTACGGGATTATCGGAGCGAACGGTGCGGGAAAATCCACTTTTCTTAAAGCATTGAGCGGAGATATGGATCCTACCCGGGGAACTATAGGGATCGGTTCCGGAGAACGTCTTTCGGTTTTGCAACAGGATCACTTTGCTTTTGATGAATTTACCGTTATGGATACGGTGTTGCAAGGTCATACTGTTCTTTGGGATATAAATAAAGAAAAAGAAGCGTTGTATTCCAAGCCTGATTTCAGTGATGCCGATGGAGTTAGAGCTGCAGAATTGGAAGAAAGGTTTGCAGAATTGGAAGGATGGAATGCGGAGAGTGATGCCGCTAATTTATTGAGTGGTTTGGGAATCCGGGAGGATTTGCATTACAACATGATGAAAGATTTGAGCGGGAAGGAGAAAGTACGCATCCTGCTGGCTCGTGCCTTGTTTGGAAAACCCGATAATCTGTTATTGGACGAGCCTACCAATGACTTGGATATTGAAACTGTTATGTGGTTGGAACATTATCTTTCGGAATTTGAAAATACGGTATTGGTTGTTTCGCACGACCGCCATTTCCTGGATTCGGTTTGTACACATACGGTAGATATCGATTACGGAAACATCAAGTTGTTTTCCGGGAATTACAGTTTTTGGTACGAATCCAGCCAATTGGCATTGCGTCAACAACAACAACAAAATAAGAAAGCCGAAGAAAAGAAAAAAGAACTGGAAGAGTTCATTCGCCGGTTCAGCGCCAATGTGGCTAAATCCAAGCAAACCACCAGTCGTAAGAAGATGCTTGAAAAGCTGAATGTTGAGGAAATTCAACCTTCTTCCCGTAAATATCCGGGAATTATTTTTACTCCTTCACGGGAAACGGGAAATAAGATATTGGAAGTAAACGGCCTGTCATCGAGTGTAGATGGAACCGTATTGTTCAAGAGTGTTTCATTTAATGTGGAAAAGGAAGATAAGATTATTTTCTTATCGAAAGATCCGCGGGCGATGACTGCCTTTTTTGAAATTATCAATGAAGAACAAAAACCCGATGAAGGTACCTTTGAATGGGGACAAACCATTACGACTGCTTATCTTCCGTTGGACAATTCCGAATTTTTCAATACGGATATGAATTTGGTGGATTGGATTGCACAGTTTTCGGAAGATACCCATGAGGTGTATTTAAAAGGTTATTTGGGAAAAATGCTTTTCTCGGGAGAAGAAGTATTAAAGAAAGCCAGTGTGCTTTCGGGAGGAGAAAAGATGCGTTGTATGATTTCCCGGATGATGCTGAAAAATGCCAATTGTATGGTGTTGGATTCTCCTACCAATCATTTGGATTTGGAATCGATTCAGGCTTTTAATAATACGTTAAAAAATTTCAAAGGAATTATTTTGATGTCCAGTCATGACCATGAATTTATTCAGACGGTCTGTAATCGTGTAATTGAATTGACTCCCAACGGTATTATCGATAAAATAATGGATTATGATGATTATATTATTTCCGAAGACATTAAGGAATTGAGGAAGAAGATGTATAATAAATAATTTCTTTAAACTTAAAATATACAGGTATGAAACGCAGTGTGTTGTTCTTTATGATTTTGATGTCCGTAGCAGTTCGGGCACAAGACAACGGTAAATATTTGGAAGGAGCTGTGCCGGAAATCGACGGGAAGGTTGTTTTTACAAAAAGCCTGCATATTCCTTCTTTTTCCAAAGATAGGATGTTTGAAACCGTATCGAATTGGGCCAATGAGCGATTTAAGTCGGTTGAAGGTTTTGGGCAAGGGGTTGTATACTCCAATAAAGAAACCGGTGAAATTGCATGCAGAGGAGATGAATACCTGGTCTTTTCTTCTTCTTCCTTTTCATTGGATCGTTCGCGTATTTCTTATTTATTGAAAATGGAATGCGGAGAAGGTACTTGTGAAATATCCATGAGCGGTATTCGTTATCAATATGATGTCTCTTATCAGAAACAGCCTGAAAGATATACGGCAGAAGAACACATTACGGATAAGAATGCATTAAGTAAAGGGAAATTAAATCGGGGAAACGGTAAATTCCGGGTTAAAACCATTGATTTGAAAGATGAATTGTTTACGGAGATTACGTTACTTTTTTCTTCTTCTTTAGTAGAAAAGCCGGTACCCGTTACTGCTTCGGTTGTTGCCGAACCCGAAAAGCCGGTACAAACGGTTTCGACTATTCCTGCTGCCGTTGCCTCTTCTCCTTTAGCCGGTTATAAACAAATAATTCCCGAAAAGATTCCCGGAAATATTATTAAAATGCTTTCGGAAGATTGGATGTTGATTACATCGGGTAATAAAGAACAATTTAATATGATGACTGCTTCGTGGGGCGGATTGGGATTTCTCTATCAGAAGCCGGTTGCTTTTTGTTTTATCAATCCTGCTCGTTATACTTACCAATTGATGGAGAAAAACGATACATATACCCTTTCTTTTTATACGGAGGCATATCGGGATGCATTGAATATTTGCGGAACGAAATCGGGAAGGGATACCGACAAAATAAAGGAATCGGGATTGACTCCTATTGTTACTCCTTCGGGAAATCATGCTTTTTCGGAAGCTTGGATGATTATAGAATGTAAGAAATTGGTTTCGCAATCTTTTATACCCGAAGCCGTGAATGATGGGGCTTTGAAAGAATCATGGACCGGAAAGGCCATGCATAAGATGTATATCGGGGAGATTGTGAATGTTTGGGTGAAATAATCAATCTTTCAACTCATAGTGCCCGGGATATGTAAAGATATTCCGGGTTTTTTATGCCTTTTATTT
>DAIQOU010000094.1:0-12329 GCA_036787725.1 Bacteroidales bacterium | reverse complement strand
TACCGGGAGCAGACCAAAAAGTCCCAAAATCGACTTTTTAGTCAGCCCCTTATGCACGGTTATCCCTGTCGGGATAATTGCTTACAATTCATAACTTTGTCGGGAAATACCCGGACTTTTAACGCACCTCCTCCTATTTACTCAAATATTCCCGATAAGCTTGTAATAAAGCTTCCCGTGGAGCAGTATCGGATACAAATTCATAAACCGGAATTAGCGGACCGTACCTCGAGCGGCTTCCCCAATTAATAAGTACCAAACTTTCATTCTCAATGGCATGCTCCCGTCCTTCGAATTTCAGTTCTTCACTGTAATTCGTTATATCAAACATCCACGCATTGGGCTTATTAACGGGATCCACTCCACTGACATATTGGGTATAAAGATTTTCTTTATCATAATAGGTATCCGGACCGGGAGACATCCACAGACCCGGCGAAGAGCCTAAGAATTTTCCGCTTGCATAAACCATTCGTCTTTGCAAATCATCTTCCGAACCGGCTCTGTAGTAATAATCTTGCCGCCATCCGACCTCTATATCTACCATGACGTGTGTTCCGTATAATTCAATGATCTCTTGGGCTGATTTTGTTGCCAAGTCAGATTTGAATTCTTCGGTAAGATACTTTTGTAAAAGTAAAATATCTTTTTCTCGGAAAAAGAGAAAATAATGTTCATACCAACTGCTTGCAAATGCGTCTATAGCATAGTGGTAAGTAAGATGTGTAAATGCAGTGTCGTCTTCAAACGGAGTATCAAAGATCCCCCTGAAAGCGTTCTTGTATTCTGTCCCGATATCACTTGCTTTTATTTTCATATCCTCCAGAAGTTGTTTTTTTACCTCCTCTTTCGTACCGATTTTGGTTCCGAGTCCTCGATGTGAAAACATTCCCCAATGGTGCATTACTTCATCATAATGATCATCTTCAAATTTCTGAGGATCTAAGACCTTCTTTCTTATCCCTTCGGGATGAGCGTACTTTCCCGTGATGTCGTAGCCGTACCCTAACGCATGAAATGTTTCGTTTTCGAAAGTAGGCACACGTTTTACCAACGAATACGATCGGGATAAATCATTTCCTGTTTTATATTCATTTTGTTTTTCGGGAGGACCGGGAGGAATAACATCTCCCTCTTGATCGTCACTGCAAGCTGCCAAGCCGATTAGTATTAGTCCCAAGAGCCACCCAATCACAACTGTTAGGTTAACATATCTCATTGACTTACGGTTTTAAATTAATAATCAAAGTAAAATCATAGGATTTACTAATCCAACGTTTTATATGCCCAAAGATAGTGATTTTTCAGGAATGCGGGTTTCTGTCCGACATACAATCCGGACAATCATTAACTGCCGAACTGTAGAAAACCTTTCTTGCATGATTCTGTTATTGTTTAAGGTAATCTATAACAGAGTAAGATAATTTTTCATTAATTGTCCGACCCTATTTCAATTTTAGTCTATATTATATGGAGTTGTCCAATGCTTTCCGGGTATTCAGATCCCGCAATTACAGTCTATTCTTTACGGGACAGCTGATTTCGCGGGTAGGAATGTGGATGCAGCGTACCGCCGTCATCTGGCTGGTATATTCGCTGACGGACTCGGTGTTATGGGTAGGGATAACTACGTTTGCCGAACAATTCCCGTCTTTCATCCTCTCGCCGGCGGGAGGTATTGCTGCCGACCGCTACAACCGTTATAAGGTGCTGATGATTACCCAAATTGTATCGGCCATACAAGCTGTATTACTTACAGTGGCATTTACAACCGGATTCGGTAATCTTGGAATACTGCTGTCTTTAAGTCTGTTATTGGGTATTGCCAATTCTTTTGATGTCCCTGTCAGACAGGCCATGGTAAATGACCTGGTCAACGACTCGCACGATCTTCCCGGAGCCATTGCCATGAATTCTTCACTCAATAATCTTACACGTTTGGCCGGCCCGGCATTGGCGGGAATTGTTCTTGCCCGGTTCGGCGCTGCCATTTGTTTCGGAGCCAATGCTGTGAGTTTCATAGCTGTTATTGTGTGTATAAGCCTGATGCGCCTGCCCCGGCAGCAAACATCCGGAAGGAGAACGAATGTATGGGCCCAGCTGCGCGAAGGATGGCAATACACGATAGGAAACACAGAACTGCGAAACATCATCCTATTGGGTGTGTCGGTATCGTTTTTCGTGATGACTTATAATACCCTCCAGCCTTATTTTGCCGAAAATATATTCCGGGGAGGCGCTTCCTATTACGGTTATATCAATTCGGCTACGGGGTTGGGGGCATTGATAAGTACATTGTTCATCGCTTCGCAGAAAACAGAAAAATACCTGAAAAAAATTCTTTTTTATAATCTGCTTTTATTAGGTGCGGGGCTGATAGTAATGTCTTTTGTCCGGATATTCCCTCTTTACCTGTTATTGTGTGCCTTGTGCGGATTTGGCATTATGTCACTCATGCCTATTTGTAACACCATTGTCCAGACTGTAGCACCGGCTGCATTGCGTGGCAGGGTAATCAGTTTTCTGGTAATGGCTACTCTTGGTGCCCTCCCGCTCGGCAGCCTTTTTATCGGATGGATGGAAAAATTCATACCCACTCAAGTCTTGCAGGCAGGCCAAGGAACAATTTGTTTCGGTATAGCCCTCCTCTTTTGCAAATTTCTTCATACTCCCATACGTAAAACCAATTCATGATGAATAATACTCATAAGCTTCACGTACATCTATATCAGCTGCATTTTTCTGTTCATCCGATACTCATTGGATAATCATAGTTTCGGCTCCCCGGGCTTCCGCTGTACGTTATTTACCCATTTGTTCCGGTATAAATACCTAATGCTCCGATTCATTCATCATCTGCATAAGGCACTGTTACCAACTAATCAATCGCACTAAAGTATATTTCGAATGAGAAGGTCAAACCACTTGCGAAATATAAAGATTCAACCGGCTAAAACAATCCGTAGAAATCTCTTTCACAAACTTCCTAAATAATAAGCAAAAATTGTATCTTTGACCAAAATCGTTTGTCGGATCGATCAGGTAAAAACGTTTCTTTGGCAAGCAAAAAATAGGAATGAGGTTCTTTTTAACAGATTACACCGGGAAATGAATAACCCAATACATCAGGACGGAGCCTATTTGGTTCCAATACCGTCAAAACAAGATATATTAAAACAGTTGTTAACATGAATCCGGTCATGCCGTTAAATAAAGCCCTCTCTTATTATATAACTCGGAATGAATGAAATAATTATGAATACCGATCCCGAAAACTTTAATTCAATAGAAATGTTTATATAAAAAGAAAATACAAACTAATTTATCATTTTATTTATGAAAAATATATTATTACTTTCTATTTGTGCCGTATTATTAGCGGCTTGCAGTACCGTTCCCATTACGGGAAGAAAGCAATTATCTCTGGTTTCCAACCAGGAAGTGATGAGTTTGAGTTTACAAGAATATGATAAATTCATGCAATCATCCACTCTTTCATCAGACAAAGCCAATACTGCATTGGTTGTCAAAGTGGGACAAAACATTGCCAATGCCGTAGGAACCTATTACAAGAGTATGGGAATGGAAGACATGCTGGATGGCTATACTTGGGAGTTTCATTTGGTTCAAGCTCCGGATGTAAACGCATTCTGTATGCCGGGAGGAAAAATCGTCGTATATGAAGGCATATTGCCTTACACTCAAAATGAGACCGGCTTGGCTGTTGTTTTGGGACATGAGGTAGCTCATGCCGTTGCCAAGCATTCCAACGAAAGAATGTCTCAACAATTGGTATCTCAATACGGAGCCGTAGCATTGAGTGCGTTATTAAGCAAATCCTCTGCAACAACCCAACAACTGGCCAGTACGGTATACGGGTTGGGAGCCGAATACGGAGTGATGCTTCCGTTCTCCCGGAAACAAGAACTCGAAGCCGATCATTTGGGATTAATATTCATGGCTATAGCCGGCTATGATCCCAATCAAGCCATTCCTTTTTGGGAAAGAATGTCCGCACAAGGAGGTAAAGTTCCCGAATTTATGAGTACTCACCCCTCCGATCAACACCGAATCGAAGATATACAAAAAGAAATTCCGGATGCTATCAAGATTGCCAACTCCATTAAAGGCAAATCCGGAGGAACCCCCACTCCTCAAAAGAATAATTCGAAAACAACAACAAGTGATGAATGGAAGTTTTAACTTAAGTCCCGGCAGAAGGATCAAAAGAGGAAAGCGCGAAAGAGAAAAGGAAAAAGAAAGAATGGCCTGCAACTTATTCACTATCTCTGAAGTCCCAAACAAGATCATTCTTAATAGCAGGTATATCTTTTAGTATTTAATAATAATGCTCTATTCGGAAGAAAAAAGGTCTTGATCTGTCGATGAATCGATCAAGACCTTTTAAGGAAAAGATCAAGACCTTCCTATGAAGAGGTCTTGATCAATTAGCCGAAAGATAAAGTTCACGACATTCGGACTTCCCAAAAGAAGTGTTCAAAAATGCCCGGCACACTTCAATTAAACATAATAGAATCGAAATCCCAGGCATAAATCGCCTCTTCTTTTGTCTCAATCCGAAATTACTTCCTAATATTGCCTGTCTAAACAGGTTTTAAGAAGTATCCGAAGGTTTTCCGAAAGCAGCCTCCAAAAAAGAAAAGGGCAAATAAATACTATTAAGAATTTATTCACCCTTGAATATAAGTCAAACCGTGTTTGTCTTCTCACTCTTACCTGAAGGAACCGATTATCGCCGGATAAAATATTTCATTCAGACCTGTTTTCTTCCATATATCGTATAAAAGCCCGATTTACGAATCGAGTTCCTCCGGGAGTAGGATAATTTCCGGAAAAATACCAATCCCCACGATGTTCCGGGCAAGCACGATGAAGTCCTTCTATCGTTTGAAAAACAATACATACCTCCGTCTTCACACATTCGGGAGTAAGCAATTGGACTATTTTCTCTGAAATCTCTTCATCCGTAAAAGGTTCATAAATCTTTTTCACATAATTCTCCAATTGTTCTTTCGGTTTATTTTCCCGGTCTTTACAAAGAGAATAGGTTTCTTTCAACACCTGTTCCATTCCCCGCTCTTTCAGTAAAGCAATAGCAGCCCGGAATGCAACAAATTCATCCATCCGGCTCATATCTATACCGTAACAATCGGGATAACGAATCTGAGGAGAAGAAGATACAATTACTATCTTTTTGGGTTTCAAACGATCCAAAATTTTAATGATACTTTGTTTCAACGTGGTACCTCTCACAATGCTGTCGTCAATCACGACCAGATTATCGGTGTCGGGACGAATCGATCCGTAGGTAATATCATATACGTGAGCCGCCAAGTCATTCCGGCTCTTGTCTTCCGAAATAAAAGTACGCAATTTAATATCCTTAATGGCTACTTTTTCCTGACGAACCCGTAAAGACAATATCTTTTTCAATTCTTCTTCCGACAAGTCCTTATTCGTTAAGATCATATTCTTTTTTTGGTCGGAAAGACACTCTTCAAACCCTTCCATCATTCCGAAAAAAGCCACTTCTGCCGTATTGGGAATAAAAGAAAAAACCGTATTTTCAAGATCATTATCAATGACTTCCAATATGGGATCAATCAACATCCGTCCCAACATTTTGCGTTCGTTATAGATATCCTTATCGCTTCCCCGGGAAAAATAGATTCGTTCAAACGAACAAGGTCTTACATCTTTAGGCGGAAGAATCTGTTCCAAATTAACCCGACCGTCTCCACGAACAATAAGGGACTGTCCCGGCAATAACTCCGTTACCCGCTCGGCTACCAAATTCATCGTAGTTTGAATAACCGGTCTTTCGGATGCCACCACCACGATTTCATCATCATAATAATAAAAAGCCG
This sequence comes from Bacteroidales bacterium, assembly GCA_036787725.1. Lineage (GTDB taxonomy): Bacteria > Bacteroidota > Bacteroidia > Bacteroidales > Azobacteroidaceae > DAIQOU01. The sequence continues at coordinate 6,441 of DAIQOU010000094.1, read as the reverse complement.
GACGAATTCCCCAGGGATCACGCAAAGCAAACATTTCAATATTCCCTGTTATTCCGCAAAGGACATACCCGCCATCCCATACTTCCGCCGAACGACGCAATACATGACCTATATCCAGATTTTCGGCAATTTTCCGGTTGCGTTCGGTTCCGTCCGTTATTTTCGGCTTATACAAATCATACAGATGTTGCACTTCACGATCCAGGTAATTACCCATCATTTCCAATATCATCAACGTATCCGAATACAATCGAGGATGTTGTCCCTGTTGAATAAGCAATTCAAATATCTCGTCTACATTGGTCATATTAAAATTACCGCACAACATCAAACTTCTGGACCGCCAATTATTTCTTCTCAAAAAAGGGTGAACATACGACAAGCCCGAACGTCCGGTGGTGCTGTAACGCAAATGCCCCATATAAGCTTCTCCGCAATACGGAATATTTTCCATCATCGAATCTTCCGGAATTCCTTTGCACGCATTGGATACAGCCTCAAAAACTTCTTGAATGGCTCCGCTTCCCAAAGCGCGTTCCCTGAAAATATTTTCGGTACCGGGCTTTGCTTTGGCAGAAACGCATCCGATTCCGGCTCCTTCCTGTCCCCGGTTGTGTTGCTTTTCCATTAAAAGATATAACTTATTCAAACCATATCTCCAAGTGCCGTATTTCTCGATATAGTACTCAACCGGCTTTAACAACCTCACCATGGCAATGCCGCATTCATGCTTTAATCCTTCTGACATATAATAATATTAATTCGGAATAAAAAAACTGCTTCAAAACCCGGTTATCCTTCTTTTCGTTTATGTCACGCCTGCAACAAATACCTTAAGAATGATAATTCAAGTTCAGAAACAGCATTTACAGATAGTTTTGAAATATAATTCAAAGATATTACAAATTTCTCATCGAATCTTCCTCTTTCCTCATTTAAATAAACCCGTTAACTTAAATACCGGTGAATTGAATTTGCAGCTTTTCTTCCGGAATCGATGGCCCGAACAACCAAACTCGCACCCAACGCCGCATCCCCGGCTACAAACACATTGGGCAAAGAAGTCTTTCCCTGAGCGGAAGCCACATTGCCTCTCGAATCATATTCCACTCCCAACTCATCCAATAATCCTTCATGTACGGGATGCACAAACCCCATCGATAAAAGGACCAAATCGGCCTTCAACAGCTCTTTCTTTCCCGTTTCTTTCAAAATCATCTTCCCTTCCGGAGATTTATTCCACTCCACTTCTGCCACTTCTACAGCAGAAACACAGCCGTTTTCACCTATAAATTCGGTTGCGGATAAAGACCAGCGGCGTTCACAGCCTTCCCTGTGAGAACTTGATGTTTTGAGTATATTCGGATAATAAGGCCAAGGAGTTTGAGGATTAACTCCGACGGGAGGTTTAGACAAAATCTCTATTTGAGTAACCGATGCCGCTTTATGACGAATGGAAGTACCGACACAATCCGAGCCCGTATCTCCTCCTCCAATCACGACTACATGTTTTCCTTTCGCAGACACGGGGTTAGTCGCCAACATCCCGCTTACTACTCTATTCTGTTGTTGCAACATCTCCAATGCAAAACAGACTCCCTTCAACTCTCTTCCTTTAACAGCTAAATCTCGAGGTTTTCCGGATCCGATACAAATACACACCGCATCAAACCCGGACAATAGTTGATCCTTAGAGACGTCTTTTCCCACTTCCATTCCCGTTTTAAAGATAATACCCTCCTGTTGAAGAATATCTATTCTTCTATCGATGACTCTTTTATTCAGTTTGAAATCGGGAATTCCCAAGCGAAGGAGCCCTCCAATTACTTCATCTTTCTCAAAAACGGTCACGGTATGCCCCTTACGGTTTAACATATCGGCCGTTGCCAGCCCTGCCGGTCCCGAACCGATTATGGCGACTGATTTTCCCGTACGGTGACGAGGCGGCCGGGGTTTTACATATCCTTCCCGGAAAGCATATTCGGCTATAACCCCTTCATTTTCACGAACGGTTACCGGTTGCCCGTCGATATTCAACACACATCCCTTTTCACATAAAGCAGGACAAATACGTCCCGTAAATTCGGGGAAATTATTGGTAGAAGTTAATAAATCATATGCTTCCAACCATTTATCTTTATACATCAGATCTTGCCATTCCGGCATTTTATTCCCTAACGGACAAGACCAATGACAAAAAGGGACTCCGCAATCCATACAACGAGAAGCTTGCAATATATGATCTTCATGATTCATCTGTTGTTCCACTTCACTAAAATCGGCGATTCTTTCGCTGATAGCTCTATATCCGGCTTCTTTTCTGTTTACAGTCAAAAATGCTTTCGGGTTTGCCATAGTTGTAATTGTCAAATTAATAGAATAACTGCTTATTCACTGTCTTAATAATCATACTCTAATGCTGCAATTTTCTTATTGATTGCTTCCATCTTCTCATCATGCAGTACTTTCTTATATTCAATAGGCATCACCTTGATAAAGTATTGAACATAATATTCCCAATCACCCAAAATTTTCTTGGCCAAGGGACTTTCCGTATAAAAAGCATGCGCAGAAATAAGCCGATGCAACTCGGCATTATCATTTCGTTCCTCTATAAGAGATAATTCTACCATTTCCATGTTGCAGAAGTAATCAAACGTACGGTCCAAATCCAGTACATACGCAATTCCTCCACTCATTCCGGCAGCAAAATTCTTTCCGGTCGTACCCAATACAACGGTTCTTCCTCCCGTCATGTATTCGCAACAATGGTCTCCTACGCCTTCCACTACAGCCACAGCACCGCTGTTACGAACGCAAAACCGTTCTCCTACTTGTCCGTTAATATATACCTCTCCGGAAGTGGCTCCATACAATAAGGTATTCCCTGCAATTATATTATTTTCCGGAACAAAACCGGATCCCTTTGGAGGAACTACCACAATACGTCCGCCGGAAAGTCCTTTGCCCAAATAATCATTTGCTTCCCCTTCCAATTTAAAAGAGATTCCGGCAGCCAGAAAGGCTCCGTAACTTTGACCCGACGAGCCTTTGAAATTCACATTAATGGTATCGGCCGGAAGTCCTTTATTTCCGTAACGTTTAGCAATTTCTCCCGAGATCATAGCTCCCACCGAACGATCCGTATTGGATATTAACATATCCATTTGTACAGGTAATGATTTATCCAATGCCAACCCGGATTTTCGAATAATGATCCGATCGAGTACAACATCCAATTTATGATCTTGTTCCATAGTGCAACGACGCGGATGATCGGTTTCCTGAAAATAAAGCAACTTAGACAAATCGATCTTCCGGATCTTCGGATTCGGAGATTTCATCTCTTTTATCTCCAATAAATCAGAACGTCCGATAATCTCATCCAACCTTCGATAACCCATCGCGGCCAAATGTTCCCGGACTTCCGTTGCCAAAAAGGTAAAAAAAGAAATCAAATAATCGGGATTTCCTTTGAAGCGTTTTCTCAATTCTTCATTTTGAGTAGCCACCCCTACAGGACAAGTATTCAAATGGCATTTACGCATCATGACACATCCCAGTACGATCAAAGCGCTTGTAGCAAATCCATACTCTTCGGCTCCCAACAAAGCCGAAACTATAATATCTTTTCCCGTTTTTAGCTGTCCGTCGGTCTGTAACTTTACAAACCGGCGTAAATTGTTTAACACTAACGTTTGTTGTGTTTCTGCCAATCCCAATTCTCCCGACATGCCGGCATGTTTAACCGAACTGAGCGGGCTGGCTCCCGTTCCGCCTTCACATCCGCTGATCAAAATCGAATCGGCTTTAGCCTTGGCCACTCCTGCGGCAATGGTACCTACTCCGCTTTCCGACACCAGCTTTACACTGATAACGGCTGTCGGATTGATATTTTTCAAATCATAAATCAGCTGTGCCAAATCTTCTATGGAATAAATATCATGGTGAGGCGGCGGAGAGATCAATGAAATTCCCGGAATGGAATGGCGTGTTGCCGCAATAATCTTATCCACTTTATATCCCGGCAATTGGCCTCCCTCTCCCGGCTTCGCCCCTTGAGCGATCTTTATTTGCAATTCATCCGCATTTACCAGGTATTCTGCTGTTACACCAAAACGGCCGGAAGCAATTTGTTTGATAGCACTTCTGCGATTAACACCATCTTCTCCTACGTTGAAACGAGCCGGGTCCTCTCCTCCTTCTCCCGTATTGCTCTTACCATTCAACTTATTCAATGCGATAGCCATCGCTTCATGCGCTTCCCTGCTGATCGATCCGTAAGACATGGCCCCTGTAACAAATCGTCTTGTAATTGCTTCCACCGGCTCCACTTCCGAAATATCGATCGGATTTCTCTTAAACGTAAGGAAATCACGTAAGAAAACAGGGGTCGGTTGATTATCCGATAAGGAAGTAAACTCTTTGAACTTCTCATAATCACCCGTTTTGGCAGCAATCTGTAACTTAGCAATTGTTTCGGGATTCCACGCATGCAGTTCTCCGGTTTTCCGATAGCTGTAAATACCCCGGTTTTCCATCAATTGATCTTTCTCTTCCGAGAAAAAACCGGAGTAGTGAGCATCCAACGTATCCCGTGCAATATCTTCCATGGTAATTCCTCCTATACGCGAAGCCATCCCTCTAAAATATCGGTTTAACACCTCACTGCCAATTCCTACCGCTTCAAAAATCTGAGCTCCGCGATAACTTCTCAACGTAGATATTCCCATTTTGGAAAGTACTTTCAACAATCCCTTATTAACGGACTTAATATAGTTTTTCTCAGCCGTTTGGTAATCCAACCGAATCTCAAAGCGTTTAACCAAATCATCCAATACGGCAAAAGGCATATAAGGATTTACGGCACTGGCTCCAAATCCAAAAAGCAAAGCAAAATGCATTACTTCCCGAGCTTCCGCAGTTTCCACCACAATAGCTGTTTGCATTCGTTTTCTCTTTTCAATCAAATAATGATGCACGGCAGAAAGGGCCAATAAAGAAGGAATAGCTGCTTTTCGTTCCGAAACACCCCGATCACTCAATATTATATAACTGTAGTCTTCATCCACAGCCTTCTCGGCTTTGCTGCATAAATCGGCAATTGCTTTTTCCATGGAAACAGCTGCCGCCTTTTCATAATCTTCCCCTTCCACAAACGAAGGAATATCAAAAAGCATGGATAAAGTAACCGTACGAAATCCTTTATAAGCCAAATGGGTCAAAATGTCCAACTCGGTATTAGTAATAATCGGGCTTTTCAGCTTTACCATTTTACAAGATTCGGGTGATGCCTCCAAAATATTTTTCCCTTGGCATCCGATATATAAAGACAAAGACATCACCAACTCTTCCCGGATGGGGTCGATGGGAGGATTGGTTACTTGAGCAAACAGTTGACGAAAATAATTAAATAAACGTTGAGGTTTATCGGACATAACAGCCAAAGGCGTATCGTTTCCCATTGATCCGATCGGTTCTTTTCCATCCGTTGCCATCGGAGTAATGATCTTTTCGATATCTTCCCTAGAATAACCAAACGCTTTTAAATGATCGGGAAGATTATCGATACCGTTTTTAACTACTCGTCCGGAGGTTATATTCGAAAGAATAATCCGGTTCTTTGACAACCATTCTCCATAAGGCTGTTCTCGGGCTAACCGGGACTTCAGTTCTGCATCATAATAAACAGTACCTTTCATGGTATCGATCATCAACATTTTTCCCGGACGTAATCTTCCCTTTTCTTTTATCTCTGAAGACTCAAAAGGCAACACACCAGCCTCGGAAGCCACCACCATCATATCATTGTTCGTAATTAAATAACGAGCGGGCCTTAATCCGTTTCGATCCAAGAGTCCTCCGGCATAACGTCCATCCGAAAACAACAAAGTTGCGGGTCCGTCCCAAGGCTCCATAATGACGCTTTGGTATTCATAAAAAGATTTCAGTTCTTTGGATATCGGATTCTTATCACTCATGCTCTCCGGAACGAGCATTGCCAAAGCATGCGGCAATGATTTTCCGGACATAACCAAAAACTCCAATACATTATCCAATGAAGCACTGTCACTCATTCCCGACCGGATTATGGGAAAGATTTCTTCTACATCCCCCAATAACGGAGCCTGTAAAATACCTTCCCGCGCTTCCATCCAAAAACGATTACCGCGAATTGTATTTATTTCTCCATTATGTCCCAATAAACGAAACGGCTGAGCCAGATCCCACGAAGGAAAGGTATTGGTGCTGAAACGAGAGTGAACCAATGCCAATCCGCTGGTAAAATACGGATTGGTAAGATCCGGGAAATAATCTCTCAATTGAGTAGAAGTAAGCATTCCTTTATACACAATTCGCAATGAAGAAAGACTCGGTATATAAAAACTTCTTTTATCTGTAAGTTGTAAATTACCGACTCCTTTCTCTATTTTCTTTCTC
>DAIQOU010000558.1:0-3319 GCA_036787725.1 Bacteroidales bacterium | reverse complement strand
GGGCGGCTTTATCAATACAAACTTTTATATAATCAGATTTAATCCCGATTATACTATAACAAAAGATTTTCAATAAAATGAGAGGATTGATTATCTGCATATTAATAATTACGGTTTCCTCTGTATCGGCACAAAAAAAAATGTTTAATCCTGAATTTTCAATAGGAATAAATGGAGGAATCACTTTGTCAAAAGTAAATTTTATGAGACCGGCTCGAGAATTTGTAGCTTCTCAAAATTTACTTCGGCAATATGCAGCCGGCGTAGGAGCTAAATATATTTCAGAAAGGAATGTAGGAGTACAAGTGGAAATTAACTATTCCCAACGCGGATGGGATGAACAAGGAGATGCCATAATCAATACTTCAGAGGGGATGATCAGAGAAGAAATCAGCTATACCCGTTCTCTAAATTATCTTGAAATTCCGATCTATACTCACATTTATTTTAATGCGGGAAAAAGAGGTCGTATTTGTTTTAACATAGGACCCCAATTAAGTTTTTTATTGAATGAAAAAGTCAAAAAATCACATTTATTTTTCGAAGAAGGAAAAGAAAAATATCCTTATTATACTTTAGATGCACAACGCAAATTCGATTGGGGAATTAGCGGAGGTCCCGGATTTGAATGGAGAACCGGCATAGGAAGTTTTGCCTTGGAAGGCCGTTATTATTTCGGTTTATCTGATATTTTTAATCCCGATAAAAGTAAGAATGCCTATTTTTCCACTTCTTCCAACCAAATCATTACTGTAAAACTCGTTTATTTTTACCGATTAAAATAACTATATATCTTTCAATACTGCATTGTCATCGGATATAAGTAACAATATATCTCCTTCTTGTAACTCGGTTGATCCGGTGGGAACGAGATACTGTTCTCTGCGCTTTACCATTACCACTAACGTATTGGACGGTAATGAAACATCCATAATTCGATTCCCGTTTTCAAGAAAAGAAGACTCTACCACAACCTCTTTCATAATAGAATCAATATCATCGGAAAGCTCGATTTCAAACTCCGACAATTTTGGTTTTTCTTCGGGAGTATCAGCCAGTCCCAACCATTTAGCAACCGTAGGTACCGTAGTTCCTTGCACTAATAAAGATACTAAAGTTACAAAGAATACAATATTAAATATCATACTCGCTTTCTCGATTCCGGCAGTTAACGGATAAGTAGCAAAAATAATGGGAACCGCCCCCCTTAAACCAACCCAGGAAACATAAGTTTTAGCTCTTAATGTCATCTTCTTAAAAGGAAGTAGACACAAAAATACCGATACGGGACGAGAAATAAATATCATGAATATACTTACCAGCAAACCGATTACAGTCACAGGCAATAATTCTTTAGGATTAACCAACAAGCCTAAACTAAGGAACATAATTATTTGAAATAACCAAACCATCCCGCTTATAAAGCGTTTTGAAGCTTGTTTATAGGCAAACTTTGAATTTCCGACAACCAGCCCGGCAATATAAACGGCTAAATAACCATTTCCCTTCAAATCATTGGTTAAAGCGTAAATAATAAACGTGATAACTAATAATAAAATAGGATATAATGATTCATTATCCAGATTAATCTTATTCATTATCCAAACGGCTAACCTTCCCAACACAAAGCCCATTAAAGCCCCAAAAACAAATTGAAAAATAAAAAAACCAAGAAGTTGCAATACACTTCCTTCTCCGATTTGAATGAGTTGTATTAAAGTTATGGTTAATAAATAAGCCATAGGATCGTTGCTCCCACTTTCGAACTCCAATAATGGGCGAAGTTGTTGTTTTAAGCTTAATCCTTTGGAGCGAAGAATCCCAAAAACAGAAGCAGAATCGGTAGAAGACATAACAGATGCTAATAGCAAGGCTTCTAGTAAAGAAAATGTAATGGATTGAAAAAAGTGGTTTGTCATCCAATAAATAAAGAAACCTGTAATTACAGCGGTAAGCAATACTCCCAATGTTGCCAATACAGATCCTTGGGCCATTACCGGTTTTATTTCACTATACTTAGTATCCATTCCCCCCGAAAAAAGAATAATATTCAAAGCCATCATTCCAATAAATTGAGCTATTCCCGGATCACTAAACTGAATTCCGACTCCATCACTCCCAAAAAGCATACCAACAAGAAGGAACAACACCAATGTTGGTAAGCCTAATCGAATACTCACTTTACTAGCCAATATACTGAAAAACAAAAGGATACAACCAATTAAAACAATATTATCTATAGATATACCCATATGGTTAATATTAAAAAAGAATGTAGTTTTCACAAAAGTAAAAATAAAATCCACTCAATAATCCATTGAGTTTGAATATTTCAATCTCAAAAATAAAAAAGCCACTCCAAAGAGCAGCTTTTCCTATTTAATAAATATCATTCTAAAATTAACCCATTTCCGGCCAATTCTGAGTAAATGTAGCATCTCCTACTTTTAGAGTTTGAGCAGAAACTACAAAATGGATAGCCATCGGAACTTCTCCAACAATTTCGATACCTTCCTTAAAATCAATGATATATCCATTCTCCCAAGTTAATTCCTTCATTTTGGCATCTTCATCATCTTTTTTAAATGTGATAGTTCCGGTATGAGGCTTAAATTGGTTCGCCATATTTTCAATAATAGTAACATCATCCGTAGATTCTACCATAATATGAACTTTTCCTCCATAAAGATTAGAAGACGGACGTCCTTTTGAATCAACTTCTCTTTCAATAGAATAGTCGCATTTGATAACATCAAATTCCTTTCCTTCAAAACTTAAACTAGCTCTAAATGACATAATTATTTACTTTTTAATGATTTACAAATTAATATTAGATTCCCGATTATTTCGGCCATTTATGTTCTACTTCTGCATTTTCCATTTTAATTTTTTCTGCAGAAATTTCAAACCGGATCTTCATAGGATCACGTCCCACCACGTCTAACGACTCATCATACTTAATGACATATCCGTTTTCCCAAGTCAATTCCTTCATTTTAGCCTCCTCGTCACCTTTATTAAAAGTAAGGGTACCGGAGTTCGGTTTAAATTGATTTACCATCTGGGCCAAAATTGTAGTATCTTCTGTTGATTCCACTTCCAGAAAGATACTGCCACCATACACATTAGAAGAAGGACGACCTTTCAAATCCACATCCCGGTGGAACGAATAGTTACATTGAAGTACGTCATACTCTTTTCCTTCAAAACTTAGATTTGCTCTAAAAGCCATAATTAATTAAATTAAAAAAGTTAATAAACAATAAATTTAGCTTGATATCATAAGTGAAACGCATGAAATATCTATCATTCCTCCTAT
>DAIQOU010000093.1:0-12360 GCA_036787725.1 Bacteroidales bacterium | reverse complement strand
TTCTTTTAAGTATATATACTCCGAAAATGATCTGTTGAAAATTTTTTCCGATTCGTCTTCGGAAGTACCTAAAAGCTCTCCAACCCCGCAATTCCGTCAAATAATTACGATCACTTCACAAAGAGGATAGAAATACCGCCGGGATTTCAAGTTCATTATGTTTAATAGAAGAATAAGATGAGTATTCGAGAAGTTGTTTTCCAAGATATATTCCTTACCAGATCAAGATCTCTCGAACATCCGGTCAAGACCGGCCGGCCAACAGCTCTTGATCCGGCAACAAAGAGATAAGGATCTCTTTACATAAAAATAAAGAATTATTTCAAAATACTATTAAAAGTCTAACTATCTTTATTCACTGTAATACCCATTTTGTTCATCAAGAAACAAGCATTCATATTCTGAGCAATTCCCGGTTTGATGGTATACGAAAAATACAATTCATCGTTGACAATATCGGCTTCAAACCGCATATTCCGGATATTCTCGGGAAACGCCTCTTCTAAACTTCCCAGTAACAGATCGTGGGTAGCAATGATTCCGCAAGTTTTAAGAGAGATGAATTGTTTTATAAGAGCCAATGAACCTTTTTGTTTATCCACAGAGTTGGTTCCCTTCAGTATTTCATCCAGAATAATGAACAACTTTTCTCCTTGTTCCAACCGGTCGATAATCATTTTCAACCGTTTCAGTTCTGCGAAAAAATAAGACTCGTTGTCGTTCAGCGAATCGGAAGTCCGAAGGCTTGTCACCAACCGAGCCGGATAAATAATCAACTTATCGGCACATACGGGAAAACCCATGCACCCCAGCAGATAGTTCACACCGACAGTTCTCAGGTAGGTGCTCTTACCTGCCATATTGGCGCCTGTGACGATCATAAAATAAGGACTGAACGGAATATCGATATCATTTTTCACGCAAACATCCCTATGAAGTAACGGATGGCCCAAGCCGCTTCCTTGCATTTCAAAATAAGTTTCCGAAATTTCCGGATAAATATAACCCGGGTGAGTAAACGAAAAACAAGCGCCGGAACACAATGCATCGTATTCTCCCAGAGCATTGAGCCAGTCGACCAACCGGGCAGCATACCGGTCCTTCCAGTTTTCGACTGCAATCGCTTTTCGTATATCCCATAAAAATAAAGGATTAAGAATAAAACGTGCCGGAACATTAAACCGCAAATCCAACGATTCGAGCAAGCCCGATAATTGTTTTATGAGGACAGAAACAGGACGTCCTTCCACTTGAAACCGGGATTTAATCCGCTTCAACTCTTCTGCTTCCGGTTCTTCCTTTTCCAATATCCGGATCAACTCCGCATACCCGGAAAATATCTTCATTTTCCTGCCTACCGTATGTTGCAGCTTATTGATCTTTTTAGCTTGGCTCTCTCCTATAATGAGGGCCGACATAATGGCAATTCCGATAAATACCGAAGGTATAAGTCCGGCAACTATTAATACAATAAACACCGTCCAAGCAGCGGGAATCAGCCAAATCAATATTTTCAATAAAATACTCTTATTCAAAGTTGAAGGTAAATCGGTAAATTCTTTTATCTCATTCATGTCGGATAATTTACCGGGAAAAAGAAGACCCGTCACCATAAAATGATGCATCAAATCTCTCTTTCCGGTCAATTCGCGAATGGCTTGCTGACGTTTAAAAATGGCATCTTTACGGGTCAAAGGATCAAGAAACATACCGGCCAATTTCTCCTTCCCTGTCACGGTACACGTTCTGTTTAGAGATTGAAATAACGAACGATCTCCAAAAATATCCAAATCCAACGAATAAGGATGATCTCCGGATAATTGCTCTGATGCACCGTCGTAAGCCGAATAATCGTAATCGATCGCCTTCAGTTCATTTCGATCCGACTGAACGGAAGTTTCCAGATACAGTTTCTTTTTATATAATTTATTATGCAGCAGTACTAACCATAAAAACACAACAATCACAGCAACTGAGATTCCCAAGACAACGACAGCCCCCTTTCCGGAGAAAATATAAAGCAAAATACCTCCCAACAGGATCACAGCCAGCCGTACCGTACCGGTAATATGTATTTTTCGCTTGATCTTGTAATGAGCCGCTTGAGTCCGTTCCAGTCGCTCTCTATAAAATTGTTTTACTGCTTGAATATCTTTCATATTCCAACTATTAATTTCATTTATTTATGTCATTTTAATTATCTTTCGTATATATAGAAACAAAAAACAACCGGTAAGCATCGCGGACAAAAGATCCGATACCGGCAATGCGGCCCACACGCCGTTCAGTCCGAAATAACGGGGAAGGATTAACAACGCGGGAATGAGAAATATAAATTGACGGGTAAGACTGAGGAAGATGGCACGACTTGCCATTCCTATACTTTGAAAGAAATTGGTTGCCACCGCTTGGAATCCTACGACAAAAAAAGCGGAAAGAGTTATCTTTAGTCCGTCCGCAGTAAACCGGATAAGCTCGGCGTCCCGAGTAAAAGCACGCGCTATTAATTCCGGAAAGAAAAATCCTCCCATTGTACCTGCTACAGCTACTACACTGGCCATTCCCATTCCGTATTTTAATGTTTTCAGCACCCGATCATATAACTTGGCCCCGTAATTATATCCCACAATCGGCTGCATTCCCTGATTTAACCCGATTATAAACATCATTAATAACAGCATAAAACTATTAATGATACCGAAAGCCCCGATAGCCGAATCTCCGCCGTGAGTCTTTAAGGAGGTATTAACAATAACATTCACGATACTTGCTGCTACCTGCATTAAAAAGGGAGACATTCCAATGGAAATAATACTTCCTACCACCAAACGGTTCAATCGGCAATACCCTTTTCGAAAACGAAGATAAGCCTCCTTTTTCATAAAATGAGACATCACCCACACCGTAGTGACCGCCATAGAAATCAGAGTAGCAATAGCCGCTCCTTCAATACCCATGTCAAAACCGAAAATAAAGATCGGATCCAATATAACATTCAACACCGCACCGATCAACATGGTATACATCGCTTTGCGCGGATAACCGGAAGCTCGCATCACATTATTAAATCCGAAACTCAAGGCTGCCAATATATTTCCGGGAATCAAAATAGTCAGAAACCGTTGAGCATACGGAATGGTATTATCACTACCTCCGAAAGCACGCAACATGGGTTCCATAAAAAACATTCCCGCTGCTATAACAACCAATTGAGTGATAAAGGTCAGCGTAAGAGCATTACCCAGTATTTTTTCGGCATGCAGTTTATTCTTTTGTCCCAAACTGATGGATATCCGTGAAGCTGCCCCGATCCCGATCAACATCCCTACTGCTTGCAACATGGTAAGTACCGGTAAAGTCAATGCCAACCCGGAAATGGCATCCGGCCCCACGCCCTGACCAATAAAAATACGATCAGCCACATTGTACAATGCATTCACCATTGTCCCGACGATGGCCGGCAACGCATATTGCCAAAGCAATCTGCCTACAGGCCCTTTCCCGAGATCGACCGTATTGTTTGTTTTATCCATACAGGTTAATTAAAAAATGATTCTCTCGGCTTTGGATATCACCATTATTCCGTCTTTATCAAACTGTAATAATACATATCTGTAATTTCCCCATTCTTTATGGCTGCTTTTTTCAATACAGCTTCCAATTCAAACCCGGCCTTCTCCAATACTTTGCGGGAAGCGATATTAAAAGCAAAGACGGGAGCATATATTTTTACCAAATCAAATTGCTTAAAAGCATAGTCCGTCATGCGGCAAACTGCTTGAGTCATGATCCCTTTATTCCAATAATCTTCGCCCAACCAATAGCCTATTTCGGCAGTTATCCGTTCCACATCCGAATGAAGTGTAAGCCCCACACCGCCAACCGCTTTACCGGCTGCTTCTATGGCAAACTCGGAAGGAGGTCCGTCTTTTTCTTTCACCATCTTAATAAAGGCCTCTCCGTCTTCGGGTGTATACGGATGCGGAAAAAAATCCCTTACACGATTCCAAATTCGGATATTATTGGCTTGTTCAGCCAAAGAAAACTTGTCTGTCAACTCCCATTCCCGCAATCTGAAACGTATCTCTTCTTTCATCCGAAGCTGTTTTTTTTACAAAAGTAAGATTATTTCCCGTAACGAAACCCAATAATGGTATTTGACTTGCCGGGAAAGTAACGGCAAAATTAAAAATCGAGCCAATCGGGCTATTCGTCGATTAACCGAAACTCTATACCGATTCTATTTCTTGAAGCCTTTAATCCTTTTTACCTTTATATTGTTATTTTATAAAACAAATCGGAGTCATGATTAAAAAATCAATAATAACAGGGTTAGTCTTTTGTCTCTTTTTCTCTTACAATCTCTCGGCACAAAAAAGATGGTCGCTGAGAGATTGTATCGAATATGCCCGGCAAGAAAATATCAGCGTAAAAAAGTCCCGACTTTCGGTCGAAAGCAGAGAAGTCGATGTAAAGTTATCCAAAGCAGCACTCTTTCCCGACCTGAGCGGAAGCATTTCGCAAGGATTTTCCAACGCTAAAGTTTACGAAGACAATAAATATAAATACGAAGGTATTTTCAACGGACAATATCGCTTAAGTTCCAACTGGACCGTATTCGACGGAAAAAAAAGAGTAAACACCATTAAACAGGCTCTTCTTGAAAAAGAAGCAGAAGAACTGAATACCTTGGAAATACAAAACAATATTGAAATTTCCATTACAGAAATCTACTTACAATTATTATATGCAAGAGAATCCATCAAAAACAATGAAAATATTGTAGAAGTATCGGAAGCACAATTAAAACAAACTCAGGATTTTCTGGATGCCGGCAGCATTACCCGAAGCGAATATGCCCAGGTAGAAGCTCAATACAGTGCGGATAAATACAATCTCGTATTGGCTCAAAATTCATATGATGATTATAAACTCCAACTCAAACAATTGCTCGAACTCGATTATCATACGGAATTTGAACCCGAATTCCCTCAACCGGACAACGAAAGCATCTTATTACCCATTCCCGATGCTTACGAGGTATATGAAACCGCTTTAAGCCTGATGCCGGAAATCAAAACCGGACAATTGAATCTCAACATTGCCGATTTGGATATTTCCATTGCCAAAGCGGGATATTTGCCTTCCATATCTTTAACGGGTTCATTGGGAACAAGTAACATTTACAACAATTCACCTTCATTCGCAACACAAATCGATCGTAATTTCAGTCAAAACATAGGATTGTCGATCAGCATCCCGTTGTTTGATAATCGAAAGAATAAATCCAATGTTCAAAAAGCAAACGTACAGTACCAAATTGCCGGATTAAACTACGCGGATGCCGAAAAAACATTGTTAAGAACAGTAGAGAGTCTTCATCGGGATGCAGTTTCGGCTCAGAGCAAATTCTTGGCCGCTACGGAAAAACTGAAATCTTCGGAATTAAGTTATACGTTGGTAAAAGAACAATATTCACTCGGCATGCGCAACACGGTTGAGCTGACTACGGAACAGAACAATTATGCCAACGCGCTGCAAGAGTTATTGCAAGCCAAATATACCGCACTCCTGAGTTTGAAACTGCTGAATTTCTACCGAGGGATAGAAATCGACTTGTAGTTCCTACTTTAATCCTCAATCGAATCATTAACTTACAACATACAATAAGATGAATAAAAAATTAAAAAAATACCTGATTATCGGAATACCCCTGCTTTTAATTCTATTAGCCGTCATCTTTTGGCCGAAAGGAGGAAGCAAAACAGCCATGACAGCAGTTACAACCGTTGCACAATCGGGTGATCTTTCGACCGAGGTTACCGCTACGGGAACGGTAGAACCGATCACGTTGGTAGAAATAGGAACACAAGTTTCCGGAGTCATTTCAAAAATCTATGTAGATTTTAATTCGGAAGTAAAAGCAGGCCAAGTAATTGCAGAACTGGATAAGCGACTCCTCACCTCGGAACTGGAATCTTCGCGGGCCAATCTGCAATCCCGTAAAGTAGAATTGGAACAAGAATTGCGTAATTACAACCGGAGCAAAGAGCTTTGGGAAAAGCAGGCCATCAGTAAAGTGGATTGGGAAGCGGCTGAAACAGCTTATCAAACTGCTAAATTGGCCGTAACTTCTTCTCAAGCTTCTGTATTGAAAGCCGAAACCAACCTGGGGTACGCCACTATCTATTCTACCATCGACGGAGTAGTTGTTTCTCGTGCTGTAGAGGAAGGACAAACGGTAGCGGCTTCTTTCAGTACCCCTACCCTATTTACTATTGCCAACGACCTGACGAAAATGCGGGTAATAGCCAATGTGGATGAAGCGGATATAGGCCGTGTAGAGGAAGGTCAGCGCGTTACATTCACGGTAGATGCCTATCCGGAAGACATATTCGAAGGGAAAGCCGTACAAGTAAGACTGGAAGCAACCACTACTTCCAACGTAGTAACCTATGAAGTAGTTATCGATGCTCCCAATCCCGACCTGAAATTAAAACCGGGACTTACGGCGAATATCAACATTTTTACAATGGAAAAAAAAGGTGTTCTTCTGGTCCCGGCTCAAGCGTTGCGTTTCACTCCCGACCCGGAAGTAATCAAGGACGTAAAAGACCTGACTTTTTCCTCTGAAATACCGGCTCCCAAAAACGGCGAAAAAACAGTATGGGTAAAAACAGGCGATCAAGTAATACCCAAAAATATTGTTCCGGGAGCATCCGACGGTATTAATACCGAAATAATACAAGGCTTGAATCCCGGAGAAGAAGTAGTTACCGGCATTGCCCACAAAACGAAAGAGGCTGCTCCCCAAAACAACGAAGAATCCAATCCGTTCATGCCGCAACGCCCGGGAAGACGGAGATAAATAATAAAACAAAACGGTATGAACGAGTCTAAAAAAGAAATAATACGTGCAGAAAATCTTACCCGGGATTTCATTGTTGGAGAAGAAGTAGTGCATGCGTTGCGAGGAGTCAGTTTTACCATCGAAGAAGGCGAATTCGTGACCATCATGGGAACCAGCGGTTCGGGAAAATCAACCTTGCTTAATATTCTCGGTTGTCTGGATACCCCTACTTCCGGAGACTACTTCCTTGATAAGATATCCGTACGTACGATGGGCAAAAATGACCGAGCTGTACTGCGAAACAGAAAAATAGGTTTTATTTTTCAATCCTATAATTTGTTGCCTAAGACAACGGCAGTAGAAAATGTTGAACTTCCGCTTATGTACAATCCGTCCGTATCGTCCAAGGAAAGACATGAACGAGCCGTCAAAGCATTAAATGACGTGGGATTAGGCGACCGACTGAATCACAAATCGAATCAGATGTCGGGCGGACAGCAACAACGAGTCGCCATTGCCAGGGCATTGGTAAATGAGCCCGTAATTATTTTAGCGGATGAAGCTACGGGAAATCTGGACACCCGTACTTCTTTTGAAATATTATCTCTCATGCAAAAACTGCATGAAGAAGAACAACGGACCATCATCTTTGTAACTCACAATCCGGAACTGGCGCGCTTCAGCAGCCGCAATATTGTTATTCGGGACGGGCGGATCAAAGAAGATACTTACAATGAAGATATAAAATCGGCACAAGCCGCTCTGGAAAAATTACCTAAAGAAGAATAGAATCGGATGATCATTTCCTGTAGAAAGATACTCTTTCGACATAGGTTTTCGCGGTGGGGCAACTGTCCCGATAAACCGAAAATGAGAAGTTAGAAATGAGAAATTAAAAATTAACATTCCCGGTTTCCGGTTTCTAATTCTCGGTTTTAATGGCGGGTCACCGGAAAACCAAGTCTTGATTTTTTATTCCTTTTGTATCAAGACAAAAGGAAAGAAAATAATAATGTATTGAAAAAATATAACTCTTATTGAATATAAACTCTAATGAATATTGTCAACTTATTCAGAATAGCATTACGGGCGCTCGGGGGAAATAAGTTCCGGGGATTCCTGACCATGCTGGGAATTATTATCGGAGTGGCAGCCGTTATCACCATGCTTGCTATCGGACAAGGTTCGAAAAAAAGCATACAAGACCAAATATCCACCATGGGCTCCAATATGATCAATATCCGCCCGGGAACCGGTCAGTTCGGAGGAGTACGCCAAAGCGCATCCGCCATGCAAACCCTTAAACTGGAGGATTATCAAGCCATTGCCGAACAAGCGGAATACATTTCGGACGCTACTCCGGAAGTATCTTCTTCCGGACAACTCATCTTCGGTAACAACAATTCTCCCACCAGTATTTACGGAGTTAATCCCTCCTACCTGGAGATTCGAAAATATTCGGTTGAACGGGGAAGTATGTTCACGGACGAAGATATCCGCAGCTTGGCAAAAGTGTGTGTAATAGGTCAAACCGTGGTCGAAAATTTGTTTACCAACGGAGAAGATCCTATCGGGAAGACCATCCGGTTTAATAAGATACCTATAAAAGTAATCGGCGTATTGGCTTCCAAAGGAGACAATACGATGGGAATGGATCAGGACGACCTCGTATTGGCTCCTTATACTACGGTTCAAAAAAGAATTATGGCCATTACTTACATTCAATCGATAGCGGTTTCTGCCATCAGCGAAGATGCTACGGAAGACGCCATTGCAAGTATCGAGAGCATTTTAAGGGAACGCCATAAAATCAAACCCGGAGAAGAAGACGACTTTAATGTACGATCTCAAAAAGAATTGATCTCCATGATGAGTTCAACCACCGATATGATGACCGTTCTGTTGGCTTGTATAGCCGGGATTTCTTTATTGGTAGGAGGAATCGGAATTATGAACATTATGTATGTCTCGGTAACGGAACGTACCCGGGAAATCGGATTGAGAATGTCTATCGGGGCAAAGGGTTCGGATATTTTAATGCAATTCCTCATCGAATCCATTCTGTTGAGTGTGGTAGGAGGAATTATCGGAGTAATTTTAGGAATAAGCGCTGCTTATATTGTAAAAAATATCTTATCTTGGCCCATCAGTATTGAACTGTACACCGTAGTGCTCTCTTTTGCCGTTTGTTCGGCTACCGGTATATTTTTCGGTTGGTATCCGGCTAAAAAGGCAGCAGATTTGGATCCGATAGAAGCGCTCCGATATGAATAGAATATGCATATGGAACTAAACATCAAAAAGGTTATTCCCGGACTGATCCAAGCAGTGATTTGTATCATTATCCTCTTCATTCCGTTTTACATCATGTACCGGTCGGGCAATATCAATTACCCTCATTATTACGGGTACTTTATCCGCACGGGAATACTGATGATTCTTTTTTATGTTAATTATTTGTTCTTAATCGATAAGTTTCTCTTCAATAAAAAATTCGCCCTGTATATCGTAATGAATATTTTATTTATCGGAATCTTATTCGCTTGTCAGCATCTGATTATGGAAGCACTGTTCAGTCCGCATGTTCCCAAACATCCGGATCGGCCCGCCCCGCCCGCTCATATGAGAATATGGGGAGATATGATGTTTATCGTTCTTACCATAGGCTTAAGCGTTGCATTGAAAGCTACCGCCCGCTGGTACCGGGATTCCATTAATCTGGAAAAAATAAAAGCGGCACGATTGGAAGCCGATCTGAGAAACTTAAGAAATCAACTCAACCCCCATTTTTTATTTAATACGTTGAATAACATCTACTCTCTGATTGCTACAGATTCCGAAAAGGCCAGGGAGTCCGTCTACCGCCTGAGTAAACTGCTGCGTCATATCTTATACGATAACGACAAACAATTCATTCCGGTGGAGAAAGAGATTGAATTTACCCAAAATTATATCGATCTGATGAAAATGCGGTTAGATCCGAAGGTTATTTTAAATGTATCTATAGAAAATAATGCTCCCCGCTCTCCAATCGCTCCGCTGTTATTCATCACCCTGATCGAAAATGCCTTCAAACACGGAATAAACAATGAAGGAGACAGCTATATCGACATTCGAATAAAAACAGAGCAAAACGAAATAGAATGTATCGTAGAAAACAGTTTGGACCAAACGACCGGCGAAATAGAAATCCGTAATTCGGGGATAGGATTGACCAATCTCTCCCAACGGTTGGAACTGCTTTATCCCGACCGGCATCAACTCTCTTTCGGAAAAGAAAAATCCGGATTCCGAGCATTATTGAAAATTAATTGTACTTTTCCTTTATCCGAATCGACATGAAATTAAAATGTATTATTATAGACGATGAACCGCCGGCAGTCGATTTATTGAAATCGTATGCATTACAAACGCCGTTTCTTGAACTGAAAGGATGTTTTACTTCAGCTCCGGATGCATTGCCGGTCATTGAAGAGGAGAAAATAAATCTTATCTTCTTAGATATCAATATGCCGCGAATAAACGGATTGGAGTTCTCTAAATCGTTACCCGGATCCCTGAAAATTATTTTCACTACCGCCTACGATCAATATGCTCTTGACGGATTTAAAGTGAATGCATTGGATTACCTTCTAAAACCCATCAGTTATGCCGATTTTCTGCAAGCTTCCAACCGGGCATTGGAATGGTTTAAACGCATGGAAGAAGAACAACAAACAAGTATTTTTATCAAATCCGGACATCGGATAGAGAAAATCGACTTTGAAGACATCGTTTATATCGAGAACCAACGAGACTATGTATTATTTCACCTGGAAAGTACCGGAGACCCCATTCATTCCCTCATAAGCATGCAATCGTTGGAAAAAAAGCTGCCGGAAAAATTATTTATGCGTGTACATCGTTCTTTTATTGTCAATAAGAACAAAATAAAAACCATCGAACGAAACTGTATCATTTTCGGTAAGGTCTACATCCCGGTATCCGATTCCTATAAACCGACTTTTTTGGAATTTTTGAATAAGTATTTCTTTTGATTACTTACTCATTTTTTTACCCTTATCTGACTACAACGTTTTCGACATATTCACCGGGAGTAACGTTCAAGTCCTTTATGGAACCGGCCTTTTTACCGGTGATTATTATATTTTCAAAAGTGATTCCTTTTATGCTGCGTTGCGGATCATATCCTTGTATCACAGAAGGGTTTTCGCCGAAACCGTTGTAGGTGATATTACGAAACACCACGTCTTCTATTCCTCTTCCCGGTTGGTGGTCATATTTATCATTGAAACGAACTTTCATTGTAAACAAGCGTCCTTCCTGAATATTCTCTACACGAATGTCTTCAAACAATACTTTTTTTACCAGATTCCGGTCCCCCACATCAATAGTCATACAACCTTGATAATTCCGGTCATCCTCATCATGTTCAAGTATATCGATATTACGAAAAGTAATGTTTTCAAATGTATCGCCCGGTTCCCGCTTATAGTTTCCATGTCCTCCTATATTGATGGGATGAGCAATATCAGCCCATAATACGGAGTTTCGGACCGTAACATTCCGAACGTCCCCATAAAAATTCCAACGATGAGCATATAAAGCAATACAGTCGTCGCTGTTACGCATAAATACATTATCGATCAATACATTGCTGCAACTCATCAAATCAATTCCGTCGCTCCATCCCTTGTTGCTGAAACTATTCAGATTTCGAATGGTCAATCCGTCTGTTTCTCCCCCGTAAACAGTATAATGGTCGGGATTAATCACCGTTATCCCGTCTATTTCTATATTTTTCGAATGAGTCACTTCAAAACCCCGTTGGCCGTTCAGGATAATTCCTCTTCCTATAAAACGAACGTTTTCCACTTTATTACAGATAAATTTGCCTTGAATCACTGCTCCCGGAGCCAGATAAACAGTCTTATTCGAAGGAATGGTAAAACTGTTGCCGGGCAAATCGTTAGGGCGATGTACCCCTTCACCAAACCAAATCACGTCCGGATCATCGGGAGACGGTATTTCCGTTTCCGGTGCATTCGCAATAATATGAAGGTTATTCAACCTGTTTCCGTTTATTTCCAACGACAATTTGGCCGGCTTATCCAACGAAAAGAAAATCACATTTCCGTCTGTCCGGCAAGCAATTTCATGTTTCAGGGGACGTATCTTTACATCGTGAATCATCCCGTTATTGACCTTTACACGAATATCTGCTTTTCCTTCAAAATCAAATTGTACCAAAGAAGCTTCGGATTTGGTATCCATATCGACTCCTACTTTATATTCATACAGATCCAGCCATTCATCTCCTCCATGCGAACGAACCTGCACGGTAAAATCATCATTATGCATATTGTAAAGTATTTGCTTGGGTACAGGATGCACCCGGATGTTCCCGGCCGTCAAAGAAATGATGGAAAATCCGATTCCGATAATTCCTAATACAATGTTCTTCATCTTTCTATATTTAAATAAAATTCTACTTATATAATACGAAACCG
>DAIQOU010000092.1:0-12361 GCA_036787725.1 Bacteroidales bacterium | reverse complement strand
CCCATATTTACAATAGAACCGAATCCTTGATTCTTCATCACCTTTAAGACTTTTTGGCAAAAAACAAAAGTACTATTCATTTGCATGTCTATATTTTTTTGCCAAGAGGATACCGGAACATCCTCAAATTTTACGCCCCAATCGTCTGTTCTCGGATAGGCATTATTGACCAGACCGTCAATTCGTCCAAACTTACTTGATACCATTTGAATACATTGCTCAATGGATTCTTCCGAGGTAATATCGCAGTGAATTATGCCTTTCTCGATATTTGTATCAACATTAATCTCGGCATTGATTGCAATAGCTCCTTCCGAACAAAGATATTTAATAATTTCACATCCGATTAAACCGGAACCTCCCGTAACAATTATAACTTTATCTTTTATTTTCATGTTTTTTTATTGTTTCATTTGTCTGTGTAAATGTTTCTTTTGAAAGTCAAAATGATTATATTTTTGGCAAAAGTAAATCATTTATATGTAAAAATCAAGAAAAAAGAATGAAAAAGGAAAATGATTTTATGGGGCTGATTATTTAATCATTTTCTTCAGATAAGCAGATTTGGAGAACTGAGTCGGCATCTTTTATGGAATTAAATGAAGTTTGGGATTTTGTTCGAATTAAATGATAAAAATAGGCCATCTGAGGCAGATACGTATCGCTTATTTGTTGCTTGGAACCGAATATACAACCGGAACCGGATGAAATGTTATTTTGCTTTAAATCAACCAGCCAGGAATTGTCTTCAAAAACAATGTCCATGGTTCGTTTATAGTCTCTCCTGTAATAATTCAATACAATCTGGACGCAATAATTATCATATTCCATACAATAATTGGCATAATCGATGGCATCGATATGTAAAGATGATTTATTTCTGAATATTTTTCTTACTTTATTGGGTTGTCCAAATAACCAATACACATAATCCACTTCATGAATTAAGTCGATATGAACTCCTCCTCCCAGTTCTTTACAGGCACTGTAAGTTGTCCTGTAGTCTATGCCCGGTCTCCAATCCGGAAGATAAGAACCGCAGTATACATTTACTTCATTGATTGTTTTATTGCTTGTTTCCAATTCTTTTTTCAGGTATTGTAAAGAATCCAGAAATCGAAGATTACAAGCGATATAAGTTAATATTCCTTTTCTTTCTGCTTTAAGAACAGTGTCTTTCATATTCGGTTGGTTGCTGAGAGGCTTCTCGATAAAAAGAGGACAATTCAGTTCCAATAATAATTCTATCGTTTTTTTATGTTCGGATGTCGGATTGGAAATAATGGCGAAATCAAATTCAATTGTTTTGAGTGCTTCAAAAGAATACAAATTAATTACTGCCTCTTTTTCTTCTGCATTCCGGTTACTTCTTAATGCATATATTACCGCATTTTGGTCAATTTGCCTGATTGCCTGAATATGCTTTAGAGCAATAGAGCCTAATCCGACTATTAGTATCGTCATAATTCAAAATCCAATTTATCATTATTGATAAGAAAAGATAAAAAATCAAAATCAATGGGATGATCTAAATCAAAACACATATGAGGAACAATATATATTAACGATTTATCGGTAATAACTCCTTTATAACCGGATTCAAAAAAGGATCGACGATAAAAATAAAAGGAAGCATTCAGATCATACACTTTAGGAGCTGCTTGCCGGGTAAAAACAGCATTGTCGGGATGTTTGACTTGAGCAAAGAACCCGGTTGGCTTTTGTTCTACCATATTGAAATACGGACTTCGCGAAGCCGGGCTGACCGAGAACAGATTGACGGCTTCGGGGTTTTCTTTTAGTATTGTAAAAGCAGAAAGCAAATCATCCGTATTTCGTAAGGGAGAAGTAACATCCAAATCTAAAACATACTCATACCGATTGTTTTTCTTTTCTTCATAAAAATGCAAGACATCGGTTATTGCGTCAACCTTGCCTATAGTATCTCCTGCTAATCTGTCCGGACGGATGTATTCGGACATTAATCCGCAATTACAAGCAACAGACATTATTTCTGTTGAATCTGTAGACAAGGCAATCTCTACATTTCCAACATGCTTTTGAAACTTTTTTGCGGTATCGATGGTGTATCCGATTAGGGGTTTTCCATTAATAGGTTTAATGTTTTTGCCGGGAATACCTTTTGATCCGCCACGAGCGCATATTGTAATTAGTATATTCATTATGAATTTCTTATTGATCTTTGTAAATAATAAAATGTTATAAATTACCAACCAACGATTTCTTCTGCATTTGTTTATGCTTTTCCTTCCATGTGTTTTGCAAAATCCTGAGCTTTTCTGAAATCTTCCGGTTTGCCTATATCGATCCAGTATCCCATTAAAGGATATCGAATAACAGACTTTCCTCCCGATACCAGTAAATCCATAAAATCCGTTGCATTGAAAAAAGAACCTTCCGGAATCAGATCCAACAAGTGCCGTTTTATGAGGTAAATGCCGGCATTGGCATAATAATTATAGGTTGGTTTTTCTTCTATTTTTTTTATGTTCCGGCCTTCCAGTTCGAAGATTCCATAGGGAACATTGATGGCATAAGGAATGGCTACCGCTGACATGTCTGCATCTTTTTCCATAAAATGCCGATAAAAATCTTCAAAATCGATATTCGTAAAGAGATCCGAATTCATAATAAGGACTTCATCATGTATTAAATTGGGGATGAGTTTAACCGAGGCAATGGTACCCAAAAATTCCTTTTCCCGAACACAGGCAATTTTTATACCTTGTCGATCTTCTTTAAAATGTTCTTCCAGTTGTTCGGCCAAGTAATTAGTTGTTACATGGATATTATTGACCCCGTAGCTGATCAGATTATCTATATTATAATCAATAATGGCTTTATTTCCCACTTTCAGAAGAGGTTTTGGGGTTTTTTCCGTTAACGGACGAAGCCGTTCGCCTTTCCCTCCCGCCATCAGTACGGCATCTAAAGGAAGTATTGATTTTTTTGCCTTCAGATTGTATATAGTCAATAGTTCCCCTTCCTCATTTAAACAAGGCAATAATTGTACACCGGAAGATCTTATTTGCCTGATCTTTTGAATATTTTTTTCCTCCGGAGAAATGAATTTGAATCGTGTATTCATTACCTGCTCAATGCTTGTATTCAACGGTATATCCCGAATAAGAGCCCGGCGGACATCTCCGTCCGTTAGAGTTCCTATCATACGTTTTCCATCCATAACAAACAGAGTGAGCACATCGTCCGAAAGCTTGTCCAGATAGATCAGTGCATCTTTAATACAAGCATTTTTGGTTATCGTATATTTTGTAATATCATTCATGTGCATGTTTAATCGTATAAAATTTCTTACCGGGTTCAATGCTTTTACATTTCAGAATTCTCACTATTTCAATTGCCGTTCCGGGCTTATCATAGGGATTTTGAATGTCCTTTAGCTTTTCTCTATAGTTGTTGTCCAAAATCAGTTGCAGCTTTTGCTTTATGTCTTTTTTTACGGGCAGGCAGTTCAACACACTTTCTGCTGCTGTACGACCTTTCTGTCTGTCGCCGATATTGAGGGTCGGAATATGAAAGCTGGGAACTTCTATGATTCCACTCGAGGAATTGCCGACTACTCCTCCGATATATTGCAAAGCGGAAAGGTAACGCTTCAAACCCAAGGATGTGAAATATACGGACCGGTCCGAATGTTGCTCTACAAATCCTTTTATCATATCCGATATAATCCTTCCGTCTGTATCCGAATTAGGCATGGTGAAAACAATGCGCAAGTCCGGTACTTCATCCAAAGCATTCAGTAATGCAGAGAACTGTTCTTCGGCTGTTCCTTCTTCCATTGTAACCGGATGAAAAGTTACCAATATTGTATTTCGGTCCACTGAAAATCGGATGGATTGTTCCAGTTCTTTTTTTGTCATTAACGGAACCGTTCGTATGTTGTCGCAACCCAATGCTCCTACATAGTATACATTCCCGGGATCTTCTCCCATTTGTATAACCCGTTGCCTGTATTCTTCGGTGGAAGTAAAATGAAGATGGGACATTTTGGTGACGGCATGACGGATGGAATCATCATAGGCTCCTTCTGTAATTTCACCTCCGTGTAAATGAACCACCGGTATTTTGTATAAGAGAGCGGCAGAAACGGCAGCTAAGATTTCATAACGGTCTCCCAATACCATGATCATATCCGGTTGAAGGTCTTCATAAGCATCCGCGAAACCAATGGTTCCCAATCCGGCCGATTTAACCGTAGCATTGGAAGTGTCGGAAGAAAGAAGCATATGCACTTTCTTATCGATGACGAATCCGTCAGCTTCGATTTCTTTGTATGTTAATCCGAATTCGGGAGAAAGGTGCATATTGGTTGCTATGATTTGTAATTGCAACTCCTTTTCATCTTGAATTAATTTCATCAATCGGCTCATTAAACCGTATTCGGCTCGAGTGCCTGTAACAACGCAAATTTTTTTCATATCTCAATCAAATCATCCGGTTCAAAATCACGTATGGCTCTTTTATTTAACAGTTCTTCCCATCGCATGGGCGAGATTCCGCTTCCCGGTCTTTTTATGGTCAGATTTTCGACGGTGAACAATTCTCCTTTTTTTATGGGAAGAGCTGCTACAATACTCTTCCGGGCAACGGCCCGATTCTGAATCTCGGAAGAAGAAACGATTTTATCCGGAGAACCCAATGCCTGTTCTATATTTCTGATAGCGGTTACCATAGCCTTTAATTCTTGCGGTTCTAAGGAGGCTTTGTGATCCGGTCCTTCCATATTCCTGTCAAGGGTAAAATGTTTTTCTATAACGGAAGCGCCCAAGGCAACAGCTGCAATAGGAACTTCAATACCTAAGGTGTGATCGGAATATCCGAAATTTATTCCCGTTTTTTGTCCGATTGCATTCATTGCCAATAAGTTCACATCTTGCATGGGAGTGGGGTATTGCGTATTGCAATGAAGTACCGTTAAACATGATTTGTCCGTTCCATGAGATACCAAGACTTCGATAGCAGCTTCTATATCTTCTATGGTACTCATTCCGGTGGACAGTATAATCGGTTGTTTCTTTTCGGCTATTCGTTTCAGATACAGATAGTTTGTTATTTCTCCGGAAGGGATTTTCCAAAGTCCGAGTTGAAGAGAGTCCAAAAAATCGATACTTTCCAAGTCAAATGCTGTTGAAAAAAAGTTTACACCTTTATCCTGACAATAAGCAATCAATTCGAAATGTTGTTCGGGAGTTAATTCTAATTTTTTCAACATCTCATATTGACGATCATTTTCGTCTTGTGTATTTTCTTGCTGATAACTTGCCTTTTTTGCATTTTTGGTTACCAGATTGTGCGTCTTGAATGTTTGGAATTTTACATAATCTGCTCCGGCATCGGCGGCGGCATCGATCAGCTTCTTTGCCACCGGTATCGATCCGTTATGATTTACTCCTGCTTCAGCAATGATTATTGTTTTTTGCATCTTTTTATTTGTATTTTTTTACGGGATTTCCCGAATATATTCCGCTTATTTTAATATCCTTACGTACAAACGATCCGGCTCCGACCAAACATTTTTCAGCGATTGTTATCCCGTTTGACAATACGGTTCCGCTTCCGATAAATGTTTTTTCTCCCACTTTACAATCGCCATTTATGATGGCGCCGGTAGAAATATGACAGTAATCACCTATGATTGCATCATGTTCTATATTGGCAAGCGTATTGATAATACAACCGAAACCTACCTGTGCATTTGCATTCACGACTGCTTTATGCATGACAACCGTTCCCGGTTTGATTTGGGCATGAGGCGATACATGAGCGTCCGCAGCAATCAATGTAGCCAATTGTCCTCCGACTTCTGCAATCATGTCATGTAATTTAATCCTTAAATCGGGAGCTTTTATATGTCCTACTGTTACAATAAAATAAGCCTTATCAACATATTCGCACATTCGGTCGTCAGTTCCGAGCACTTTATAACCGAGCACGTCTTTTCCGACTTGGTCGGCGGTGTCCAGAATACCCTGTATATGCCACCCTGCTGACTCTGCAACATCTATAACCGATTTGCAGTGCCCTCCTCCTCCTACAAGAATGATTTTTCGATCGGATATTTTCATTGCGGCTTTAGTCTTACACTGCTTGGAATATTTACTACCCGTTCTTCCAGCCATTCGGAGTTACTTAAATCTCCGGATTGACAGTTGGAAAACATGGGTAACCGATTCATTAATTGCCAAATGGGCCGGGTCATTATTCCGTTATCATTGCTGTATTTCAAAAAAGCATCTCTTTCTTCTTTGTCTTTTAACAAAATGGCATTCAGCCAATAGTTAGAAGAACAGCCTTGAGGTTCAATAAAAAAACGGATCCCTATAGAATTAAAAAAATCGGCATATCGTTGTGCCAGCTCCCGTTTGTTGTTCACAAATTCCGGCAAATGTTCCATCTGTGCACAACCGAGGGCTGCATTGATATTGGGCATACGATAGTTGTATCCGATATGGTCATGAACAAACTCCCAGCGATGCGGAACTTTGGCTTGAGTGCTTAAATGTTTGGCAAGTACTCCCGTTTCTTCATCCCGGAAGAGTAACATACCTCCTCCTCCTGTTGTGATGGTCTTATTTCCATTGAAGCTCAAGATGCCGATTTTTCCGAATGTTCCGGTATGTTTTCCTTTATAAAAACTGCCCAAACTCTCGGCTGCATCTTCAATTACTGTCAGATGATATTCTTCACAAACGTTGATTAATTCGTCCAAATGAACCGGGTGTCCGAAGGTATGCATCGGAATACAAGCTTTGATTCGTCGTCCGGTATTCTTGTTGAAACACTCGTTTCCTTTTATCTCGACATTTTCCGACAACCATTCTTTCATTTTCTCGGGAGAGAGCCCCATCGTATCTTTATCTACATCAATAAAAACAGGATGAGCAAAACAGTAGGAAATAGCATTGGCTGTAGCAATAAAAGTAAGTGCCTGGGTGATTATTTCATCTCCGGGTTTTACGCCAACCAATTCCAATGCCAGATGCAAGGCGTTTGTTCCGTTAACACAAACTACCGCTTTGGCAGCTCCTGTATAGGCTGCGGTCATTTCTTCGAATCGATCTACAAATTTTCCGACGCTTGAGACATACGTGCTGTCAATACACTCGTTGAGGTATTTTTTTTCGTTTCCGATAAAACACGGAGCATGCAACGGAATGAATTCTGCCGGTTCATTAAAAACTTCCCGGATAAATCGTGTGATATGATTATACATTATAAATATCCGATTTGTATTTTTGTAAATTCTCGGGATTGCAAAACCATTTTACAGTTTCGCGTAATCCTTGTTCTATATTGTATTGCGGTAAGAAGCCGGTTAATTCTTTTATTTTTGTATTGTCTCCCCACAACCGGAATACCTCGGAATTTTTAGGGCGCAAACGCTCATGATCTTCGATAAAACGGACTTCGGATTGCATGATTTTTGCAATTAATTCCAGCGTATCCCGCATGGATATTTCGTAATTGCTTGCAATATTTATTTCTTGCCCGATAGCTTCATCGCATTGAGCCAAGGCAATAAATCCGGAGCAGGTGTCTTTTACATAATTGAAGTCCCGGGTGGGGGTCAGGTCTCCCAATTTGATTTCTTTCTTTTCGTTGGCGATTTGAGTTATAATCGTTGGAATGATTGCCCTTGCCGATTGACGGGGACCGTATGTATTAAAAGGACGAGCGATCATGACCGGTAATTCAAATGCATTGTAAAAACTCATTGCCATCATATCGGCACCGATCTTGCTGGCCGAGTAAGGAGATTGCGGTTGTTTCGGATGTTTTTCGTCGATGGGGACATATTGTGCAGTACCGTATACTTCCGAGGTAGAAGTGACCAGTATCCGTTGAACTCCATTTTCCTTTGCTGCCTGACAGATATTAAGTGTACCCTTTACATTGGTGTCGACATAACTGTCCGGTGCAACATAAGAGTAGGGAATGGCAATAAGTGCCGCAAGATGAAAAATGGCATCGATTTCTTTTGTAATATGTTTACAAAAATGAGGATCCCGAACATCTCCCGTAACCACTTCCAGTTCCGGATGCCTCAATTGATCCAGCCAACCCCAGTAATTAAAGGAGTTATAATAAGAAAGAGCCCTGACGCTGCATCCCAAATCCAACAACATTTCAGTCAGGTGAGAACCGATGAACCCGTCGGCTCCGGTAACAAGTACTTTTTTCCCTTGCAATATCATAATAAGTTAGTGTATTTGTTGTTAGTGAAAAAAATATTACAAAGATATAAATATTATTCTGTTCCCTTATAATGCCGTTTGATAAATCTGATCAAATAGCCGGTCATATCTTTTAATACCTCGGATTTCAAAAAATACAGGATCATCAGGTAAAATCCGAACGAGAAGAATAACTTCAGGAACAACGATAAATACAGATTGTTTAGTTTATGGACTAAAAAAGAAGTGCAAATTGCCGATATTACTGCAATTATTAAATAAGGAAAAACATCTTTCAGGAAAAGGACAATTCGATAAGAAATTATCTTTATGGTAAAGACGGATTCAATAAAAAAGAACAGGTAGTTTATAATTCCGATACCAATAATCAAGCGGGTCAGTCCAAACGGAATCAATGCGATGATACAGGCAACCGTCAACAGATTTTTCATTAAAGAAAAAAAGAACAGACCTCTTAATTTTCCTTTGCATTGCAATAAAGAAAAAAGAGTTTGTTCTAAAGGGGCAAAGATTGCTCCTACACATAAGAGTTGGAGGTAGGGAACAGCGGGTTCCCATTTGCTTTTAAGCAATAACAGGATAAATTCATGAGCTATGGAAACAAAAAAAATACTGATTGGAAATATCGTAAAGGAAATGGTTTTGATGAATTTTCGGAATATTCTTCTCTGTCTGTCCGGATCATTATTTACCTTTGATAAGGTAGGATAAACCAGCGATGAAAAAGGAGCGGAAACTAATGATACCGGCTTGTTGTACCACTTGTTGGCTTGCGAGTAGTAACCGGCTTCTTTAATACTTAGCCGTTGTCCTGTTATGTTGGAAACCAAATGGGTAGATATAATATTCAGGGATTCCGTGAGCATGGATTTTATGCCAAAAGGGAATATATCTCGTAAACAATTAAATGAAAAGGGAAAAGTCGGTTTCCAACGGGAAAAATAAAAAACAAAAATCAATCGAACAAAAGAGAAAACCACGGTTTGGGAACAAATAGCCCATATCCCTTTACCTAAACCGGCCAACAGGAGGGCTGTTAATCCCGAACAAATCAATGCCGCACCGTTGGAAATTGCAAGAGACTTATGATTGTATTCGATGAGCAGTTTGGTTTGCGGAACCGTTTCCATAGAAGTGAAAAGGAATGTCAAGAACAAAAAGCGAGCCGGCGCCGGAGGAATAAAGGTTTGTTGAAAAGAAGAGATCGCTCCGGTAGCGAAAAAGAGAAGTACATATAAGCCAAGACTTGCCAATATATTATAGAAAAAAACGGCAGTGTACTCTTGTTGGGTGACAGCTCTTTTGCGAATTAAAGCTACTGCAAATCCTCCGGATGAAAGAGAAGATGCTAATGATACAAAAATCATCAGGACGGCTAAAAAACCAAAATCTTCAACAGACAACAACCGAGCCAATATGACTCCAAAGACCATTTGCAACAGATTTTGCACTAAACTGCTCGCTGTTGTCCATTTTAATCCTCGCGCTGTTTTTGTTTTTAACTCTTCAGACATTCTTGCCGATGATGCCCTTACTTCCCTTTCAGAATTCGTTTAATATCACTTAACTTATTTAACGCTTCCACGGGAGTGAGATTGTTTACATCCAGGTTGTTTATCTCATCGCGAATTTGAGATAAGATCGGATCATCCAATTGGAAAAAGCTGAGTTGATACCCTTCCCTTCCGGAGGAGATCTTTTTCATCGGTTTGGATATTCCCTGTTTTCGATTGTCTGTTTCCAGTTGGGCCAAGATTTCATTCGCTCGTTTTACGATGCTTTTGGGCATTCCGGCCAGTTGAGCTACATGAATTCCGAAACTGTGTTCGCTTCCGCCTCTGACCAGCTTCCGCAGGAATACGATTTTATTATCCACTTCTTTGACCGATACATTGTAATTCTTGATCCGTTTGAACGATTTTTCCATTTCATTCAATTCGTGGTAATGGGTGGCGAACAATGTTTTGGCCCTTGCCTTCGGATGTTCGTGGATGTATTCCACGATAGCCCATGCAATGGAAATGCCGTCGTAAGTGGAAGTGCCTCGACCCAACTCATCGAAAAGTACCAAACTTCGGGGCGACAGATTATTGAGGATATCGGAAGCTTCATTCATTTCCACCATAAAAGTAGATTCTCCCAACGATATATTATCGCTGGCCCCTACCCGGGTAAATATTTTGTCTACCAAACCGATGGTTGCCGATTCGGCCGGGACAAAGGATCCTATTTGAGCCATTAGGGTAATCAGTGCCGTTTGCCGCAATAATGCCGATTTACCCGCCATGTTGGGACCCGTAATGATGACAATCTGTTGTTTTTCGGCATCCAGTTTGACATCGTTGGCAATGTAAGATTCTCCGGGCGGCAATTGGGTCTCGATGACCGGATGACGTCCGGCTTTGATATGTAACAATTCGCTTTCATCCACCAGAGGACGAATGTACTTGCCGACTTTTGCGGCCTTGGCAAAAGAAAGCAGACAATCCAATCGGGCAATGAGGTTGGCATTGGATTGGATGGGAGTGATGTGTTCCGTTAATTGTAACACCATTTCGTTGTAAAGAAGAGACTCCAACGACTGTATTTTATCTTCGGCTCCCAATATCTTTTCTTCGTATATTTTCAATTCTTCGGTGATGTAGCGTTCTGCTTGTGTTAATGTCTGCTTGCGGATCCAATTTTCCGGAACTTTATCTTTATGTGTATTCCTTACTTCAATATAATATCCGAATACATTGTTATAGCTGACTTTCAGCGAGGGGATTCCGGTTCGCTCGCTTTCCCGTTGTTGAATTTTGAGTAAATAATCTTTTCCGGAGAAAGCGATTTCCCTCAATTGATCCAATTCTTCATTGACTCCCTTGCGAATGATATTTCCTTTATTTATCAATACCGGCGGATCCGGTTCCAGTTCTGTTTCGATTTTAGTTCGGATATCCAAGCATACGTCCAGTTGATTCCCTAATTGTTTCAATGCAGGATCTTCTGTTTCCATGCAGGCTTGTTTAATCGGTTCGATGGCGTTAAGAGCCACTTTCAACTGTACCACTTCCCTCGGATTAACTCGTCCCACAGCGACTTTCGAAATGATCCGTTCCAAATCGCCGATCAGGGAGAGTTGTTGATCCAACAGTTCTTTTAATTCCGGATTCCGGAAAAAGTATTCCACCACTGACAATCTTTCGTTGATCGGGTTCACCTCCTTTAGCGGAAAAACGATCCATCTTCTCAGCATCCGGGCGCCCATGGGAGTGACGGTCCGATCCAGAATATCCAGTAAGGATTTACCGCCTTCATTCATGGTTCCCAGTAATTCCAAACTGCGTACGGTGTAATTATCCAAGCGTACAAACCGATCTTCCTCGATCCTGGAGAGGGTCGAGATATGACCGATTTGTGTATGTTGTGTCAGGTCCAGATAATGCAATACCGCGCCGGAAGCAATGATCCCGTTATGCAGCTGTTGGACTCCGAAACCTTTCAGACTTCGTGTGTTAAACTGTTTCAAGAGCCGATCTTTCGCCGAATCTTCCGTAAAGACCCAGTCTTCCATTTCAAAAGTCAAGAAACGGGATCCGAACAGTTCTTCAAATAATTTCCGCTTGCTCCTGTCCAAGAGGACTTCTTTGGGAGAAAAATTATTCAGTAATTTATGAATGTATCCGGTATTTCCTTCTGCCGTCAGGAATTCGCCCGTAGAAATATCCAGGAAAGCAATCCCGCAGTTGTTTTTATTAAAATGAACTGCTGCCAAGAAATTGTTTTCTTTATGATTCAATACATTATCATTGATGGATACTCCCGGCGTGACCAATTCCGTGACCCCTCTTTTTACCAGTTTTTTGGTCAATTTGGGATCTTCCAACTGATCGCAAATGGCTACCCGTTTTCCGGCTCTTACCAGTTTGGGAAGGTAAGTATCCAATGCATGATGCGGAAATCCGGCCAATTCGACAAATTGTGCGGCACCGTTTGCTCTTCGGGTTAACGTAATTCCTAAAATTTCCGCGGCGTCGATCGCATCCGTTGAAAACGTTTCATAAAAATCTCCCACCCGAAATAATAAAATTGCGTCGGGATGTTTGGATTTGATCTCGAAATATTGTTTCATCAAGGGA
>DAIQOU010000557.1:0-3324 GCA_036787725.1 Bacteroidales bacterium | reverse complement strand
CTTTTACATTCAGTTAAATATAAAAATTATGAAAATGAGTTTAAAGTCTGCTCTATTATTGGCAGCAATGATTGTTTTGGGAATGGGATTTCAAGGTTGTAACTCCGTGAAGCCGATAGACAAAAGTAAATTGGCCGGCTACTGGTCTTTGAAATCATTAAACGGACAAAATGCAGGGACCGAATTTGAGGGACCGATTCCAAGTATCGAATTTGATTTTGAAAAAAATCTGATTTCCGGTTCCGGAGGTTGTAACCGATATCATGGCGGATTCACCTTATCAAACGAAAATGTTTTTTCTGCGCCTAACTTAGCTTCTACAATGATGATGTGCGTGGTTAAAAATAAGGAACCCGAATTTCTGCAAACCCTGTCCTCAGAAGGATTGGTTATATCTCTGACCCCGGAGGAATTACTGACTTTTACGAAAGGCGGAAAAACAGTTCTGCAATTTGAAAAAGGAGAGGCTCCCGTTGAACCGAAACCCCAGCTCATAAGTATGGAGACATTGACCGGAACGTGGACGTTAGAATCCATGCCGGGAGAAGATGTGTCGGCATTATTTTCGGAAAAGAAACCCACTCTTGAATTAGCAGACGAAGGAAAAGCACACGGACTGGGAGGATGCAATAATTATCGTACTACTTATACTTTAGAAGGAAACACGATTTCATTTGGTCCCGTAATGTCAACAAAAATGGCCTGTCCTTCGTTGGAAGGAGAAGGCAAATTTATTTCTTTATTGGAAGGTCCGGCGGAAGTCTCGGTTGTGGAAGGAAAGCTGATTTTCAAGAAGGACGGTAAAATAATATTCGAGTTTACAAAAATGCCATAATTAATAAAAACATCCATGTTTGTCAGGGTTGTCCGAAAGTTTTCGGGCAGCCCTAAATTATTTTCATCCGGCCGAATAAACATATCACAAACGGGAAAGCATCCTTATTGTGAATCAATTAGGATTATGAATATTATTTCTATGAATTATCAACGTAGAAGGAATGGATTCCAAGGTTTCCCTTTCGGATTCAAAAATATTGTTCCAGGTTTCGTAGCTTATCAACATAAAATCCCTTTTGGTTAACAGATTTTCTATTACCCGGCTAGAGCGAACAAACAACGTATCAGTAAAGTTGTTCAGAAACTCCCGGATGGTATTTTCCGCTATTTTATTTTTGGCAACGGCATCTCCGAGCTCCAAAACTCCTATCTGCGCACCGTTACAATTGATTAAATTTCTTGCATAATCCAATAAAAATATATCTTTAGGACTTTTTAATATCACCAGTACTTCCGAAGCCAAAGAAAAGTTCCTGTTAATAAAAATTCCGACACTCGACTTTACATTTTCAATAAAAATGCGTGACTTATCTTTCATTAAATCTCCCGGATAGAATAAAGATTGAGGTGCTCTTAATCGAGAAAAATATTTTTCATAATACAACTCTTTATGTTTAGCAGCCTCAATATCTGCCGGCGACAAAGACAGGGAAATTCCGGCACCTACCAACAAAAAATCAAA
Organism: Bacteroidales bacterium; assembly: GCA_036787725.1. GTDB lineage: Bacteria > Bacteroidota > Bacteroidia > Bacteroidales > Azobacteroidaceae > DAIQOU01. The sequence continues at coordinate 1,805 of DAIQOU010000557.1, read as the reverse complement.
ATTTTCATTATTGACGGTATCCACAATAGCTCGAACGGCATCATTTGTAACATCATATCGTGGATGAATATTCATATTTAACTCTTCCGCTTTTTCTAAAATAGGAGCAAAACTGGTCTTTTCAAAATTCTCGGTATGAATGGGATTTACGTCTGTTCCTACAGTAAGGTGTAAAGCCGTTACTTCCAATTGTTGTTTTCCCTTTGAAAATACCTGATTGGCTAAATTCAACATCGTACTCCCGTTACTTGCTCTACCAAAAGAAAGCAGTAAACGAAAATCCGTACTTTTATATTTTTCGGTGATCTTTTCTTTCTTCCGATAACAAAAATCAATGAAAGACAATAAAGGTCCGGTCATAAAAGTAGTGACTAATGTCATTAATACCAACATTACAAAAATAGAAGGAGGAAGAATATTCATTTCATACCCGATAGTCAAGACAACCAGTTCCATCAGCCCGCGGGTGTTCATCAATGCTCCCATCGCCCAACTGTCTTTCCATGATTCTCCAACAAATCGGGCGGGGAAGGTGGTTCCCATTATTTTTCCCACTACCGCAAAAACAATAAACAACAAACAAGTCAGCCATTCTTCCGGAGTACTGATCAGCCCGATTTGGGTTTTTAATCCGGTAGAAACAAAAAACAACGGAAGAAAAATAGAAAGAGCCACATCTTCTACCTTCTCTGTCAGGATTTTCCGGAATTCAATATGTGACGGCATGATTACTCCGGCCATAAATGCTCCGAAAAGAGCATGTATCCCTAATATTTCGGTTGTATAAGCAGAAGCAATCAAAATAAGAAACATAAAAGCCACAATGGTTTTATTAACAACTTCCTTGTTATGATATATGTTTCCGATAATATTGAGAAAAGGTCGCAGCACATAAAACATAACTACCATAAACACTACGGTAAAGAAAATAGTATAAGCAGCACCGATAAATGTTCCGGTTTGAGCGATTGCAATAACAGCAGCCAGTAAACACCATGCCGTAATATCCCCGTTTGCAGCACTGGCCAACGATAATGTACCCAAATGCGATTTTGTCAATCCTTTTTCCTGGATAATTCGGGCCAGTACCGGAAATGCCGTAATGCACATTGAAACCCCGATGAAAAGAGCATACGGAACAAAAGATGTCGTGTCGGAAGCATATTGAGGATAAGTCCAGTAGGCTGTCAACATACCAAAAAAGAAAGGTATGATCATACTGGCATGGCTGATAACGATGGTTTCTTTAAGTCTTTTCTTTACTTCTGTGATATCCAACTCCATGCCGATCACAAACATAAAAAAGATAAGCCCGATCTGACTTAATATATTAATATTACCCAGCGACTCGGGAGCAAATAAAAAAGAAGAGACTTCCGGTAAGAAACGAGCCAATACAGAAGGTCCTAACACTATTCCGGCTAAAATCTCCCCAATCACGGAAGGTTGTCCCATTTTTATAAATAACCATCCGAAAACCCGGGCTGTGAAAAGAATGGCTATTACCTGAAGCAATAACATCGCCAAGGAGGAATGAATATTAACTTGTAAAGAATCTTTAAATATCGAAAACCCTCCCGAAAAAAAACCGGGTGTAAGAGTTTCTCTTGCAACCGGAGCCTCTGCCGAAGTTTCAAAACGACCTCCCAGTTCCACCAACCCATACATCAACGCTCCAAATATGATTAATAATAAGACGTAAAAAGTGAAATCTTTTATTCCTTTACTCATCCCGTTCTTATAAAGAGGCTCTTTGTTTTAATAATAATTTATTGCAAAAATACGGTTTTTTTCAGTAATATTTT
>DAIQOU010000556.1:0-3325 GCA_036787725.1 Bacteroidales bacterium | reverse complement strand
CCTGTCGGGACTCGTTATCCTTTCTCTCCTTCGCGCTTTTTACCTTTCGCGCTTCTGAAGGAATTGAACCCGCTTCGGGGTTCTTTTAGTCGGGGAGTTTTTATGGTCCCGAGTTTCACTCGTGGTTATGCACATGTTGCCCCTTCGGGGCAATTGCATCCGGTTCGTAACCTATTCGAGAAATACTTGGATTTTTGAGACACCCTTCTCCCTACCCGGCTTGATAGGTGCAGGCTGCCGATGCTCTTTTCGGCATAAACCTCCTGAATTGCTGTTGCAACCGGGTACCTTTCCGATTGACTCGTAATCATACTATAGAAATGTTGCTGCTTTTACAATAAAGAATGTCACGGACCGACCTCGCTTTTTCCGTCGGGCACCTTCCCGACAAAGCGGAGGGAAGAATGAAAAGTGTGTTTGAATGCAGCGGAGCAGATTAAGATGCAATTTATAAAACGTACCCCAAAAGTCATTCGCTGACCTTTGGGGTGTGTTTTATAAAAGGTTTATCCCGGACGGATTTAGGTGAAGGTGAACTTATCGGGTGTCGAATTCATCTTTGGTTATAACTACGATTTTTGCCAAATCGGCCATGGAAGGGATCTTTTCCAATACCAAGTGTAAATAAGTGGCGAATTCTTCTCCCGGTTCTGCTTCTCGTCTTGTGTTTTTACCTTTGGAAGCAAAGGTCCATTTGTCACGGTATATTTCCGTCCCTTCGGCGTCAAGATATTGACAATATACGGTAGTCACATTTGATCCCAACGCAAATGGTTGAGTTGCTTTTACGATAGCCCAAGTAGAGACGGTTCCGTTTTTCGCTATTCCGGTAATTTTCATACTGACGGTCTCCAGAAGCGGATTCCGTGATTCAAACGGGATGACTTTGTCGATCAACTCGGTTTGTGCTTTCTCTATGGCATCTTTGAGCATTGTTTCATTGTCACTCACAAGGGGTTCGTATTTTTTTTCCAATGCTTCCAGATCACTGAGCTTCATCTTGGTCATATCCCCGTGTTTCTTTTTAATTTCTTCTTCGGCTTCGTGCATGAATCGCTGTTTTTCTGCGTTATAAGTTTCAACAGCCCCCGGCAAGTCCCCCAGATAAGGGTTGGATTTTATTTTCTGACCTGCGGATTTGGAGCCTTCTCCGCCACAGGAAATACAAATTGCCAATCCTATGCAGGCAATCAGGAAAAAATACATTCGTTTCATGTTGATCAGGTATTAATTATTAATGAAGAAAACTATGGGCAATCGCATTCTGCTTCGAACCATTGCAATTCGGAAGCGTTCATGGAATTACGCATACTGTCAATAATTTGTCGATAAGCTTCCTCAAAAGGGTGATCATGGTACCAACTTGCAGGCGGTCCCCACAGGATATCGGGAACCTCTCCCGTTTGTTTTAATATACATCCTTTTGCGAATTCTACGCTCATCCCGGACCCGATGGTTTCTTTCCAAAGTCCGTAATTTCGTGTCCTTTTGAATGTCGAGTCATCGGGATCGAGCCAACCGGCAAGATAATCATGACACCGGAGTTCGCCGAGTGTGATTGTTCCGTCGGTATTCCATTTTACTTCCAACCTGTAAAGATAATTGGTCGTGAGGCTCACTACTTCTTTATGAGAATTGAGGGCCATTTGGAGCAGGAAGTCTGTCCAAGGGTCGGTTTGTGCTTTTATTTTTCCAACCGCTCCTCCTCCTCCGTTGAGTAAGAGGTAGTCTTTCCCGTTTTCGTGTAAAGTCCCTATTACGTTGAAGGGGAAAAAGAATACTTTTGCATACGCATTTCCTATCTTTTGGCATCCCATTGTCATGCTTGCTTCTACATAAGCTTCCGGATCTGTTTCGAATGTCAGGTATCCTCCTTGATTATCTCCATAAGGAGTTTTCGAATTATGACAAGGAGCAAGGACCAAATGCATTGTTCCGTCTATTTCTGTAACCCCGTTCGTATCTGTCAGACGATAGGGAGCCGCATAATATTCGATATTGCAACTGTCGGTTTGGTTAGAGATAATCGGAAATTTCGGATCGGGCATTATTTTCGCTTTGTATATGGCAATTAGGGTATCCGGTTGGGCTCGTGTGGTATAGGAAAATTCTCTTTCCGGGGAAATTATTCTTCCGGAACGTTTCCAACCGAAGAAACGATATTTCTTCTGATCGGAAGGCCGGGTAGAGATCGGTATGATGCTACCGGCCTTGTAAAGACCTTTTGCCGGGGATACCGTTGCTGCCGATTGGTTTTCCGGTTTATTATCGAGTTCGACGAGTAAGGTAAGTCCATACTTCGGATGTACGGTAATGTTTTGAGCCGGAGGTGCTTCCTTTTTGGTTGCGGAATTACTGAATATCAGTTTGAAAACTCCGTCTTTTCCGATCGCTCCGACATAACTTTTCCGGTTAATCTCTGCCCTGCAATAGGCTAAATCGGTATGGTAAAAGTGGTCTATCCAATCATTGATATTTTTTTCTCCCAGCACGATTGTACCGTCGGGTTCTATGAAATAACCCGTATGACCTCCTTTTTTTGTTTTGGCCCATCCATCGTAAAAGACGGGAGGTTTATCCGGTTCGAAAGTCGGGGTGGGAGCAACAGGCGAAAAGTCGGTATCGATGATCATATAATAATCGGCAACTCCGTAGCGGGCATCCGAAACCATGGCATAGCCGTCTGTGAAAGGAGTGGCCACCGTATAAGGACCGCTTTTCTGTTCTCCGGTCCGATCGATATAGTAATAAGCGCCGTAACGGAATTCTTCATTGAAAACCTTTACCGCACAGAGGCCGTTTCCAAAACGGGAAGGAGCTGCGGAATAAGTCGGCGGGATAACTGTTTTGCCGGTCTTATCGATAAATCCCCATAACCCTTTGTTATTTCCTTCTGTCGGTATGTCGACAGCAGCAAGACCTTCGCTGAAAGGAAGCGCTTCACGGAAACGGGCCGGAATAATGATCTTTCCCCCGGCATCGATATATCCCCACCGTTTCTTTTCATAATCGTAATAGGCACGTAATCCTTCACTGAGAGGTTGGATGGCAGTGAGTCCGGGCGGATAGATGCTATTGGAACTGAAAGCAATATTTTTATAAATTTCTTCTCCGCCTATATTCAGGTAAAGGATGGGGGATCCGGAATTTCCGGGTTCTTTAATGATCCGGGAGGCAACCGCTACACCGTCCGTAAATCCCCGGATTGCTCCGTATTGGCCCGGAATTTCGATATAAGTGCCGTCTTTGTATAGAATAACCCATTGATTATTTTTCTTATTAATGCAGGCGCCGTTTTCGAATTTGCCGGCCAACTCCCATTCGT